>NZ_CP010804.2:410000-710000 GCF_000590865.3 Candidatus Liberibacter asiaticus | reverse complement strand
AGCATTACGATATAAAAACCGAAAGAACTTTTTTTAAAAGAAGAAACACGGCCAGAGGTTTTATATTCCCCCTCCCAATATCGACGATACAACCGAGTTTCCTTATCTTCAACAGCAAGATTCATACGAGATTTAGGAATAGACAATCGCGTTTGACTCACCTTGATCCTCCTTTATAGCACCAAAATCAACTTTTAAGTTAAGAATATATTAAGGATATCCTATAATAGAAAAAAAAGTTAATCAAGGGTATAAATTGTAAATTTTATACACGCAACAACAAAAATATCTTTATCAACATCTCCTTCTATAATATCCCTTATCCTATTGATTTAAAATATTTTTTATAAAAAAATATTAGTTTTCATAATCAAAACCATACATATGCAGTATGCCCATACACAAATTATAAACAAAAATATTTTTTTTACTTCACGATTGTGAAAAATAGTATACAATGAGTCCATTCTGATCACATATGCGGTTTATATTTTGAATCGTGTATTAAGTGAAATGAGTATTGTGGATGTGGCGGAATCGGTAGACGCAGCAGACTTAATGTTATTGGGTGTCCATAGAGAAATCTATGGAGTAGAACTGCTCAAATTCGGGGAAAGCTCTCACAAGCCAATCCCGAGCCAAGCCTTGTTTCAAGGAAGGTGTAGAGACTGGACGGGCAGCACCTAAAACATTTAAATGTTATGGTGAAGGGACAGTCCAGACCACAAACACTGCGCAAAAAGCAGTGGCAATGAAAATTGTAGTGGTAAGAAAATCTGCTTCTTTAAATTAAGAGTGCGGGTTCGAGTCCCGCCATCCGCACCAAGCTGATTAGCATATCCGAACAATGTATATAGTTGTTCGGAAATGCTCGTCGTGGTGTGACGCTGCGAAAAAACAAATATCATGCTGGAAATAAGCAATAAACTAATTACTGATGATTTTAGACACTACGTGAGAATGCTTGTGAAAAAGGTTAATCGCACTGTTGTGTTTCCTTTAGTACTTCAGCAGCAAGGGAACGCGTGATCCCCATGCCCCGAGATAAGGCTAAGTTATCCATTTTATCAACTAGTTTTTCTGCAAAAACTAAAGATCTTTCCATACGTTGCACAATGTAAGCAGCAAGTTTTTTATCAATAAAAATCTGCCGATCAGCAAACATTTTAACTATTACTTTTTCTAAAAAATCGTCATCTGGCAAACTGATCTTGACTACTGTTGCCGCCTTCAAACGAGAACATAAATCCGGTAAACACACTCCCCAAGAAACGGGGAAAGTACGCGCCGTCATCAACAAGCTCGAATCATATTGATGAATACTATTAATAATATGAAATAGTTGGGTATCATTAAAATCTAAGAGATCAATATCCTCTAGTAATACTGGTTTTCGCGTATCTATCAAAATAGAATCCAAGCTTTTGGCAATATTACTAAACCTTGTAGATCTACTCTTATCGGACCATATATTAGCCAAACAAGATTTTCCAGAACCACTTGGACCAACGAGAATCACGACACGTGATGGCCAAGATGGCCAAGAATCTATAAGACGTACAGCCTGCTCAATAGCACTATGTACCAAAAGATCGTCTCGACTGATTCCAAGACACCTAGGAAAAGAGAAAAAAAGCTGTTCTTCCTTGTTCTTTGGCTGGTCATTTTTTTGCTTATCAGGAACAAAGAAACTATAATCCTCCTTCATAAGATTCATGGTCTAGAATTCTCCATCAAAATACTAATTATTTGACAAAAGATCCCCTCAGATATTGCACAAGAGCAATCGCCACTGTAATAATCATACTCAGGAATGAAAGTGCCAAAAGTGAGACAGACAAGATTATTGCAGCATAACATATCCACATCATTAAAAATATACCATATAATTTTTTCCTCATACGTTCTAAAATCACGAACAAAAATCTTTCAGATATAGGAGAATAAATTTGAATCATGAACGAAAGCGTGGACTTACATATGGACAAGCCGGCGTCAACATAGAAGCGGGAAATCGTACTGTTACGCAGATCAAATCAGCTGTAAAATCCACAAAACGTGCGGGAACTATCGGAGAAATAGGTGGTTTTGGAGGTCTCTTTGATCTTAAAAAAGCAGGCTTCGTAGATCCTATTCTGGTATCGTCCAGTGATGGCGTTGGCACCAAGCTTAAAATTGCGATAGAAACAGGTAAAAATGACACCATTGGCATAGATTTAGTAGCAATGTGTGTCAATGATATCTTGACTCATGGCGCTGAGCCATTATTTTTTCTTGATTACTTAGCAACCAGCCAATTGAATCCTGATCAAGCAACCAGTATCATAAAAGGGATTGCGGCAGGATGTTGCCAAGCTGGATGCGCATTAATTGGCGGGGAAACCGCCGAAATGCCAGGATTGTATCATGATAGGGATTATGATCTTGCAGGATTTGCTGTAGGAGCAGTAGAACGAAAAGAGTTACTCTCCCCTGAAAACGTCTGCGCAGGCGATCTAATTTTAGGATTACCTTCTTCAGGATTGCATTCAAATGGTTTTGCACTAGTACGAAAAATTATTTCATTATCACAATTATCATGGAAAGATCCCTCTCCTATTTCATCAGAACATAGCTTAGGAGAAACACTTCTGACGCCGACACGTATTTACGTATCCCCTCTTCTGAAGATACTCAGAAAAACAGGAAAAATAAAAGCATTAGCACATATTACAGGCGGAGGATTGACAGAAAATATCCCAAGAGCTATTCCAGCTCATCTGACCGCTAGTATTAACTTGAATTCCGTTGAAGTTCCTCAAATTATCTCATGGCTATCTAAAAAAGCACATGTAAAGCCTGCTGAAGTGTTACGTACTTTTAATTGTGGAATTGGAATGGTTATTATTGTGCATCCTGACAACAAGGATTGTATTATAAAAAAATTTCAAGAAAACAATGAAAATATAATCCTCATAGGAGAAGTAACACAACGTAGTGAAAAAAGCCCCCCTATTCTCTATCAAGGATCGCTGATATTATGATTCGTAAAAACATTGTGATATTTATATCCGGAGAAGGCACAAATATGCTCTCTCTTATTCAAGCTACTAAGAAAAATGATTATCCTGCTGAAATCGTAGGGGTTTTTTCAGATAATTCTAATGCACAAGGACTTGTCAAAGCACGAAAAGAAAAAGTACCTACTTTTCCCATTCCGTATAAAGATTATATTTCTCGGCGAGAGCATGAAAAAGCAATTCTCATGCAACTCTCTTCTATACAGCCAGATCTAATATGCCTTGCGGGATATATGCGTCTTCTGAGCAGAGATTTCGTGGAATCCTATAAGAATAAAATTCTTAATATCCACCCGTCCCTACTCCCCCTCTTCCCAGGGCTTCATACGCACCGTCGCGTCTTACAATCCGGCATTAAAATCACCGGATGTACGGTACACATGGTTACTGCAAATATGGACGAAGGCCCAATTATTGCTCAGGCAGCTGTACCTGTATCCTCACAGGATACGGAATCAAGCCTTTCTCAAAAAGTTCTATCCGCCGAACACTTACTATATCCTTTAGCGCTTAAATATACGATTCTGGGGAAAACGTCTAACTCCAACGACCATCATCACCTCATCGGAATAGGATAAATAATTTTCCTAATACGTTTAAAAAAGAAATGCATTATCAACCAAAAATCGTGACCATTTATCAAGGAAAATAAAATCAAAAGATCCAATTATATATTGAGCTTATATCCCAATAATTCTATTGATTCTTCTAGAGTCTCTTTCCAATAACTCAATTTTTGATAGATTTTAACAATCTCTACAAACTATCTGATCACCTAAACGTTGACGATAGTAGTAAACTTTCCTTAGAACAATATCCCCTTTCAGAGAATCTGGTAATATTTTTGAAAAAACAAGCGTACGGTAATTAATAGAAACTTCAGCACGTACAATAAACGTAGAAGCATCCTTGATGGAAGCAGGAATATCCTCTCTTTCAACCTTCACATTGCTGGAAGACCAATTCCACATTTTCCTAACTATTTGCTTATTATCGAGCCAATAACCAGTCACAATAATAGAATGATTTGGAGTTCTATAAGGATACATAGTGGCACGTAAAAAATTCTCAAAACCTTGTAAATATTGTTTATTGATTGAAGTTTCTTGTGCAACCATGTCTCCCATGTGACTTGCGAAACGCGTTAAACGTTTAGACAAAGTATAGAGCATGGTTATCTCATATACTGCCATGTAAATTAGCAACAAAATAGGTAGAATAATTGCCATTTCTACTGCAACCACACCATTTTCCCGAGATAAAAATCGTAAGATATAATTTTTAATACATTTCATATGACATTCTCTTTATTAGGAAAAAATGCCTGTATCGTGAACGACACGAGTCAGAAAATTAAAGAACCACTGAATTTTTATAGCTCCTATTACATATATGCGTGAACTATTCACCATATTTTATCCATTAAAAAGGCTCATTTTTAAATACCACAATCGATGAAAGTAAAAAATCGCCTTTTTTACCTGGATGCTTGACTGAAGAAATGTACTGACGCATAAGATCTGTAAATAATGGCCAATGATAATATGCTCTCAATACGTTATAAGTAGAAGGACCACCAGGATGAAAAGAAAAGTTCCGATCATCTATTTCGGAACTGGAATCAGATTTATCCTTACGGGGTACTGTCTCAGTAATTTCCTGCAATGATTTAATTTGCTTGACATCCAAGTACAAATCATATGGCCTTCCTATCTCATTTTCCGAACAATTAAATAGAACTCGCAGGTCATTACAAAAAACCCGCCGAAATTCCGTAAGGGAATGCGTGTTCTTGCTAGATATCTCACCTGTACGAATTTTACGCGCAACATCATACGCCGCACTCTCAAACAACTGTCCAGCAGTAAAAGAAAGAGAAATTTCCAATATAGCAAAAACTAACATGAAATACGGCATAACTAATATTGCAAATTCAATAGCTACAGCCCCTTCACGAATCAAAATTGAACGCCTTATCCCTTGTAATAATTTTTTTCTCATAATCCACCTGAAAATGAAAACCTTTTAAACGTGACATCTTTAACATGAACAATCAATTGATGATATATATATCTATACAAATCTTAATATCCTGAGATTCTGATAGAAAAAATTTAAACATTCAAGGTATTTTCTATTCCCCAGAAAACTAGTTACCTCATAATATCAAAAAATATGATTAATACTGAGCACAATCGCCGATGAGGAGCGAAACCTATCAAACTTTTTGATATTCTCTCTAATCATATATAATAAAAGGAATAAAACGGTTGTTCGCGATAAAATATGCGATAATTTGAATTTGAACTAGAATTCACTCATTCACGAGGCTGTCCTTATGAAAAAAAAAATAAAAATATATAATACTCTGGAACGAAAAATAACGGAATTCCAAGCGATCGATCCTTCGAATATTAGAATGTATGTCTGTGGCCCAACCGTTTATGATTTTGCCCATATCGGCAATGCTAGACCCATGATCGTCTTTGACGTATTATACCGTCTTTTGCGGTACTATTATGGAGAAAAATGCGTAACTTACGTTCGCAATATCACTGATATCGATGACAAAATTATTGAACGCGCACGCCAAGAACATCCATCTATACCCATCAACGATGCCATAAGTATTATTACAAGCAAAAATACTCAACAATTTGTCAAAGACACAACGCGACTAGCATGTCTTGCCCCTACACATCAACCACGTGCCACTAATCATATCCCTCAAATGATATACTTAATTCAAAACATCATCTTACATGGTCATGCCTACGAAGCTAATAATGAAATTATATTTGATACCAGCTCTATTCCAAATTATGGATCGTTTTCCAGACGTAAAATCGATGAGCAAAAAATGGGAACACGTGTTCCAGAAAAATATCATAAGAAAAATCCTGCTGATTTTATTCTTTGGAAAAGATCTACTCCGATGGAACCAGGATGGGAATCCCCTTGGGGTAGAGGGAGACCTGGATGGCATATAGAATGCTCAGCAATGTCTTCCCATTATCTTGGAAAAGTATTTGATATTCATGGAGGAGGACTGGATTTAATTTTTCCACACCACGAAAACGAAATAGCACAATCTTGTTGCGCTGATCGCATAGAAAAAACAGCTAATATTTGGATTCACAATGGTTTTCTCAATTTAGAAGGCCGCAAAATGTCAAAATCAAATGGCAACTTTATTACGATCAACGAGCTCCTTGAAACAAAAAAGTTTGGTGGACGATCTTGGCCTGCTCCCGTCATACGTCTGGCCATGCTCATGACGCATTATAGAGAACCAATTGATTTTACTGTCCAACGATTAACAGAAGCCGAAATACTATTGTCTAAATGGCCGCAAACCTCAACATCCAAGGGGATAATTGATCCTGCAGTTCTTTCCGCCTTATATAATGATCTTAATACTGTATCAGCGATACAAGCACTCCACAAATTGGCCCGTGAAAGCACAAAGAACCATGATTTGCTTCCCATATTTAATGCCAGTGCCCATATTTTAGGAATCGAAGTCTGCAAAGAACATCTTAATAAAAATATATCAATAGCTATTGAAAAATTAGTACAAGAACGTCTAATTCTTTTAAAAATGAAAAAATTTTCTTCGGCAGATTACATCAGAAAACAATTGGAAAGTAAGGGATTTATTTTAGAAGATTACAAAAATCCTGACAACGGACAGCGCATGACTCGGTGGAAACAGAAACCATAATCGCAAGTCCATTATGTTAAATTGGAGGGAAATATCCTTTTTATAAAGTAAAATACAGCGCTTCGATAAACCCTAATCTCAAAAACACTATAGCTCATATTAGTGGTTCCATACATCTTTCTTGATCTCATTCCCCAATCTTCAAAATACTAAATAGTTATCATCACAGTGAATCGATATGCAGGTCAGCAAAAAAGTGCTCCCATATCATATTGTAGATTGATAACAGGAGAAATCAGTGCACGTTCTGGCATCAATCAACCGTTACCTTCAAAGAATAAATGAACATAAGAAAAGTATGCTCAGTTATAATAATCACTAAATACCAACACAAGCATCCATGCCAGTATCTTCCTTTAGAAGTCAAAATATATTGACAGATACTCGAAATTATATTACTAGTCGACCACTTGACCAGAATAGGTGGCGTTGCCGTTAAGTGGTTATAGCGTGAGTATTAAAAAGTTAGGTATTGTATCCGTTCTTATCCCTGTGGTATTAGGTGTAAGTAACTGCGATCATTCAGATTCACAGCATCCTCCAGTGATTCCGATATTAAAAGATGACAAAAACGATGGTGAACCTAGGAAACCAACGCCCTTGGATCATTCAGATTCACAACATCCCCCAGTCCTTCCAAATTCAGAAAATAATGCGCATGGCGACGAACCCATAAAAAAATCCGAGAAGCCAACGTTCCGACGAAATCAGCCCGTCATAGAAAATCTCAGAAAGCCAACAGAGGCGGAAAAAGAAAAAATATTAGCAGCCAGAGACAGGTACCAAAAAACAAATAATGAGGAAGCTATAGCATCAATAATATGGCACAGATACCAACATATGGATTATAAGGGAAAAACGGAGCAAGAAAAAAGAGCGTTAGCCAAGCAGTCTAGGGACGATTTCCAACGTTATGCCACAGCCCAAGCAGCAAATCAGAAAGCCGCCGATATGTTGATGTTGGCAACATATGGCTTACAATATGACGATTCTTTGACTAAGATACAGGATCCACCGAAAATGGAAGAATAATTGTAAATAATAATGTTAAATCAAAAATTCAAAATATTTTTATCCAGAATCAAAAAAATAGTGGTTGAACCAATTTTTGTTTACAACATCTTCGCCCCTTGTTTTTTCTTTGTTTCATTCAAATAAAAATATCCCTTAAGAAAATATAATTTGTAAATCTTTAAATGAACTAGGTAAATATAATGGAATATACGTAATCCTATTTGATTACCTTATAATATTACTAAATGAGCGAGATAAAATAGGACGTAATTATAAAAGTGTATACGAGGTTATATGAAGAAATGATTAGAATAATAGCCATAACTTCATCTACAGCAAACTATACTAAAAGGAAATAAGAGACAATATACTCGGATATTCTAGTTTACAAATAAGTTCAATCAATTTTTATCTCTATATTTAATCGAATAACATAATTAATATCGTTAAAATAACAATAAAATATCACATTTATCTTCAAAATAATTTTTTATTGTGTTAGCGTACTCTTTTTCAATACGTCTAATAAAGTATTAATTAAAAGGAAAAAACCATGGGAAAAGGAGCAACTAAAAAAGAATATTCAAAAGGCTTGAGCAAGGAAAATGCTTCCCTGCCAACAATGATGGGTACTCTCTTTGTATTTTGTGCATATATCCTCTGGGGGATAACACCTCTCTATACACAATTCTTAGAACAGGTATCTGTACTTGAAGTGATCTCTCATCGTGTCTTATGGTCCTTGCCTGGAGTTTTCTTTGCAATTGTTTATTTCTCCGGTGGATTATCTTTATTGAAGGACACCCTGAAAAATCCCAAAGCGGTCGGCATGCTTGTATTCAGTGCAACTATTCTCGCTGTTCATTGGGGGTTTTTCATTTATGCACTCTTAACAAGGCAAGGATTTTTAACGTCTTTTAGTTATTTTGTGACTCCTGTTATCTCCGTATTTTTGGGATCGGTATTTCTAAAAGAACGTCTAAATCATCTGCAAATTATTGCGGCACTACTCATTATTTTGTCCTTGTTGATCATGACATTGCACAGTGGAATTCCGCTTTTGTCCTTGGCTATCGCGGTGACATGGAGTGCTTATTGCTTTGCGCGTAAAACAATTCCGGTAGGTTCCAGCGAGGGATTCTTTATAGAAATGTGTGTTCTAGCTATTCCTGCATTGTTTTATGTTGTGTGGAATGGGTTTTCGGGTGGAGAACATTTTTTCCTCGGGAATATCCCAGACACCTTATTCTTGATAGGATACGGACTTCTTAATTCGTTTGTTTTCTGTATTTTTTCATATGGCATTAAGAGAGCTAAACTATCTACTGTAGGAATTATGGAGTACACCGCACCACTTTTGATGATCGTAAGTAGTGTTTTCATACTAAAACAACCTATTGATACGGTACGTACCATCGTTTTTGGTATAGTTGTTATTGCTATGGTCGTTTATTTGTTGCCGACCGTTATAAATAGTGGAAAGAATAAAACGAAAAAATCTTAACGTAGCAATCTGCCAAAAAAATTTTTTTGGCAGATTCTATTTTTTTTCTTCAAGTTTTGCGTTTATTCTACATTTTTTCTATCTTTCTTTAATGCGAGTGACTATTTTATATCTTATAGGTGCTAGTGATGGCTCTCATTTTCTCTTCTACATATAAAAATCAGCGTACCCTTGATTATACTTAGTAAGTAATATAGGTCTTTTAAGGTCAGCTAGTATAATAAAGGAAGATCTTTCAACATGGCATTTGCACGCTTTCCTTCGCTGAGGACTTTAAAAAAACTTTGGCCCTATATGTGGCCTGCGAACCGCTGGGATCTAAAGGTTCGAATTATAGGAGCAATGTTTTCTGTCATTGCATCTAAATTTGTGATACTCGGAATTCCTTTTTTATTGAAGTGGGTTACAGAAAGTTTAATTGAGCAGTCAACCGCCAGCAAAACGACATCCTACCTAACGATAGGAATAGTGATTTTAATAACTTCCTATGGAACGATGCGCGTTGTAAATCTGATCTCAAATCATATTCGTGACTTTTTATATGTGGAGATAGGTCAAGGAGCTACATGCACCTTGTATCATCAAGTAGTCTCACACGTTTATAAACTATCACAACGTTTCCACATTAATTACAAAGTTGGCAAATTATCTTCTGCAATAAGTAATGGCATACGATCCATCGAAATGATCATCCGCATCATAGTTGTCCACCTGATACCAACAATTTTAGAATTCGCTATCTCCATGGCTTTCCTATGGTATAGCTATGGCGATATTTACGTTAGCATCATGGCAGTTACCGTAATCCTTTATGTTTGGTTTACTATAATAACAAGCAATTGGCGTGTCGGTCTTTCTAAGAAAATGAATAACTTACTTCATGAATGCCACGCTAAAGTATTTGACACTTTGATTAATTTTGAAACAATTCAATATTTCAATTCTGAAAAATTCGAAATAAACAGGCTTGAAAAATATATATCTAAATACAAAGAATCAGCAATATCTGTCGCAACCTCTTTAGGATGGTTAAACTTTGGACAGGGTTTGATTTTTAGCATAGGTATGGTCATAACCATGATTATATCATCCCATGCCGTCTATATAGGAGAACAAACTGTTGGAGACTTTGTCTTCATCAACACCTTACTCACTCAACTCGCCATACCATTAAATATTCTTGGAACAATCTACCGTGATTCTCGTCAGAGTTTTATAGAGATAGAAGAATTGCTCAATATCTTAAACGAAAAAATAGAAATCCAAAATGCTGTAAATTCCAAAGATTTAAAGATAAAAAATGGCCATATAGTGTTCAATAACGTTTCCTTTTCGTACAATCACCATAATTGCATTTTTAAAGGGATTTCTTTTGAAATTGCTCCTAGCAAAAAAACAGCATTAATTGGAGAATCAGGAGTCGGAAAATCAACTGTCGCTAAACTTCTTTATAGATTATATGATATAAAAGGCGGTATTATCACGATTGATGGTCAAGATATAAAAAAAATTACGAAAGAATCACTGCGACAAACCATTGGTATTATTCCACAAGACACCATTCTTTTTAATGACACTTTACGCTATAACATTCTCTATGGAAATCCCAACGCATCTGACCAAGAACTATGCGCTGCAGTCGAAGTTGCACAACTCAAATCATTCATCATGAAGTTGCCGAATGGATATGATACTGTAGTAGGAGAACGTGGGTTAAAACTCTCCGGAGGAGAAAAACAGCGCGTCTCTATAGCACGTGCCATTCTCAAAAATCCACCTATCATTATTTTTGACGAAGCCACTTCATCCCTTGACATCATCACGGAACGACATATTCAAACAGCATTAGCTACTCTTTCAAAAAATCGCACTACCTTAGTGATTGCTCATAGGCTGTCTACTATTACCGATGCTGATAATATTATTGTCTTCGATCAAGGAACTGTAGTAGAAAGTGGTTCTCATGAAAATCTAATATCACAAGGTGGTATTTATACTTCTATGTGGAAAAAACAATGTGAATCAATAAAATAAATTTAAAGGTTTTTTTATATCACTAAGATATCAGTAAAATATGCAATCAAGCAGTCTTAAATGTTTACATCGCTGGTATACTCTGATAAAAGAGGTCTTCTATTCTAGGTATCCCTAGGTAATTTTTTGAGTGCAATAGCGTGAATGCACTGTATAAAGGAGAAATGGTATTCATGAATCTCATCCAAGCGATTCGCAAAATTTTAGTACCCATTCACTTTCATGGTTGGCCTTTTATAGTATCTTTTGCTGCATTTACAATAATTATAGGGATGTGGTCCTACGGCTTGTTATGGTTTGGAGCTATCCTCACTGTTTGGTGTGCTTATTTTTTTCGAGATCCGGAAAGAGTTACACCTATAGATCCCAATTTATTGATTAGCCCTGCTGATGGACTCGTATCTGCGATATGTGAAATGTCTCCACCACCAGAGCTAGAACTAGAAAATGAAGTTATGTTACGCCTTTCTATCTTCATGAATATTTTCGATTGTCATGTGAATCGAATGCCTATTGGTGGTGAAGTTATCAAGAGTGTTCACCGTAACGGACAGTTTATGAATGCTGCTCTAGATAAGGCAAGCGAACAAAATGAAAGACAAAGTTTAGTACTTAAAACAATTCACGGAAACATTGGTATCGTGCAAATTGCAGGATTTGTAGCTCGTAGAATCGTTTGCTGGGTTAAACCAACTATGAAAGTTGAAGCAGGGATGCGTTTTGGCATAATCCGATTTGGATCAAGAGTAGATCTTTTCTTGCCTAAAGACGCTAATATACGCGTTGAAATCGGTCAAAAAACTGTAGCTGGTGAAACTGTCATTGCTGAATTTAATTCAACCAAGCCTCCTCTATTAGTATGTCGCACTTGATGGGAAATACTTTGCAATGTAAGGAAATTCCCCGTGGAAAAAAAAAAATATAATGTTCTTCCAGATGATTTTGTTGTCCCATCTGATCAAGATGAGGCACGGTATTCTTTTTATAAGGGTAAGAGATGGAGTTTACAGGAAAAAGAAATTCCACCTTTCAAGTTTTTATTTCCTAACTTAGTAACAATCCTAGCAATATGTGCGGGATTTAGCGGAATCGGATCAGCTATCGAAGGAAATTATGAAACAGCGGTATGTATGGTACTCGTTGCTGCTTTTCTTGATGGGATTGATGGACGTATTGCTCGCTTTATGGAAGCAACTTCAAAATTCGGTGCACAGCTGGATTCGCTTGCCGATGTTATTAATTTTGGCGTTGCCCCTTCTTTAGTAACCTATATTGCTGTTTTACGACAAGCTCATGCTTTTGGGTGGAGCATAGCTCTTATGTATACAATTGCGATTAGTTTGCGTTTAGCACGCTTCAATATCATGAATGACTGCGATGAAAAAGACAATTGGAAAAGTGAGTATTTTGTTGGCGTGCCAGCTCCACTCGGAGCAATATTATTGATGCTACCACTGTATATAAATTTTTTGGGATTCAAAATCAGTGTAATATATGGATATGGCTCAACGATTTATGCCATGATCATTAGCTTTTTGTTATGTTCGCGATTACCAGTTTGGTCTGGAAAAAAAATCCATAGAAAATTTGTGTTACCCATTGTTCTTTGCTCTGTGGCCTATATTGCATTCATGATACACTTCTTATGGGAAATGATCATTTTCAGCACATTGTGTTATATTATGTTGCTACCCATTTCATTCTACTGTTGGAAAAAACGTTATGGCATAAAACCAGAGCAGAAAAAACATAAAGATTATATCAAGTAATGAGCGAATATTGCATCTAAAAAAATGCTTAACGTCGTGGATCTTCATTATTTAGAGGAATAAATATTTTTAATCATCCATTTTATCTGTTTTTATATAGAGTTATAGCGAAATACTTTCCAAATATAATCTGCAAATGAAAAACCTATAAATGATGTGGATAGTATTCAAAATTTTTTATACATTGGGAAAACCATCTAGACCTTATAGTATAAAGAATTTAAAAAAATAAGATGATGATCTATTGCAGGTAATAGAATAATTGCATGCTATTATATGAAAAACGGGTAAGGGGAAAGTTTGCGCTATTTTTGGTATGGCCTTTTCGTATGTTTAATTTTTTTTATCATGGGGTTCATCTCATTTATACGATATGTTAAACAAATGCACATACCTGATCATCCTTCTGTCAGCGCTATCGTTGTGCTAACAGGAGAACCGATTCGGATAGAAAGGGCATTTGAATTGCTTGAAAATCAAATAGGAGAAAAAATTTTTATATCAGGAGTCCACCATTCTGTTAGCAAAGACATTCTACTTCAAAAAATCCCTATACGACAAGATTTAGCGGAATGTTGCATCGACATAGGATATAAAGCTCTTAATACAGAAGGTAATGCTCAAGAGGCATCCGCTTGGGCTGAAAAAAATAATTTTCATCATGTTCTCATTGTTACTCATGACTATCACATGCCCAGAACATTCCTTGAATTACAAAGAATAAATAGCACCGTACAGTTTATCCCGTATCCTATAATCAGTCATGATTTGGAAGAGAATAGTTCAATCTTCAAGATAAAAATATTAAGGGTATTGCTTATCGAATATCTAAAGATACTGCTATTATCCATACAATTATCCCTATCCACACAAACTGCATCACAATTTTTTATAACATTAATTGAAGAAATAACTGTAAAATAGGTTATATGATCATGATTTTTATTCGATCTTTAATTTTCAATATATTTTTTTTCATCCATATCTTTATAGTATCGATGATTGTCCTGTTGCTATGTTGCTTTATCACGCGAAAACAATGCCTGTACATTGCCAAAAAATGGGCACATGTAAACCAACTATTGTTGAAATATATTACAAAAACAACTGTTCAAATAGAAGGAGTAGATAATATTCCGAGTACAGGATGTATCATAGCAATTAAACACCAATCATCTTGGGATACATTTTACTTTTTAACCTGTATCCAAGACCCTATCTTTATATTAAAACACACTGTTTTTTACATACCAATCATAGGATTTTACTGTTTCAAGCAAGGCATGATTGGCGTTAAGCGCAATTCTAAAAATCTTGATATGAAAAGTATTATCAATCGCGCTAAAAAAGCAGTTATGGACAATCGTCAACTGATCATTTATCCTGAAGGAACACGTCGTTCTCCCGGTGATATGCCTATCTACAAAAAAGGTATTGCACATATATATGAATCTCTTTCAGTTCCAGTTATCCCGATTGTCGTACATGCTGGGTTGTTTTGGCCACGTAAGAAATTTATGCGTTATCCAGGAAATTTTAAAGTGCGAGTTTTGAAACCAATACCTGCTGGCATACCAAGAAAAATTTTTTTTGCAGAACTGCAAGAAAAAATGGAACACGCGAGCAATAATCTTTTGCTTGAGACTATTCGTGACAATCCTCAATTATATATTCCAGCATCTACAAAAAAAGCTTTACAACACTTACGACAAATACAGAATAATTCGTGATTTCTTAATGTAAAAAAAATATTACCATATTATACAGAAAAAATATTCTTAGATTTTTCAAAAAAGCATTAAATTCCATTCAAAGTCATTTTCTACAGCCAACATAGATAAATCCCCTGCTCTTTTGGGGAGAAAACCACAAAAATTAAAACCATACATCTGAATTTCGTCCCTTAAACGATTGTCTCAGCAATTTGTATTCAACCTTCAATAAAAAAAGAAAGTTTTAATAGTTTCAATACACTGCTATTAATTGAAAACGTAATTAAGTGAGTAATAAAAATGAGAAGATGAAAGGAAATGCATAGTCCTTTTCATTAAATACTTCTAAAAGTAAATATTTGTTATGAGAAAAATATTCCCTTGAAGGTAGTAGAACTTAATTTACTGACTTATGTTGAGACAGTATGTGGCACTAGAATTGGAGAAGAAATATGCTTTTTTTTGGATTCTGTTATCGGAAGCCCTTGATATAAAATTTTTCTTGCTTCTATCACATAAATACCAGCAAACCCTGGTCCAAAAATATTACCAATTTTTTCAAAAACGGACCACAATTTCAGTATACATTTCTTATGCGTAGGCGGAAAAAAAAGAGATCTCGAAGTTATTGATAAAGTAAAATTAGCTTCTCGTAATAAAGATATCATCTGATACCAAGAGTAAGGCTGTCCTGAACCAAATGGGGTATGTTCCATACGCGCCCACATACCACGTTTATTGGGGACGACAACGATCATACGACCACCTGATGTGAGCACTCTCCATATTTCATGCAACATTAAAAAAGGATCTTCTGCAAATTCTAAATAGTGAACCATTAAAACACAATCAACCGAAGAATCTGCAAGGGGCAAATTCCCTTCAGATACCAAAGCGGTCGAAGAAAAATACTGATCTGGCCAATTAGTTGCTCCCTGTCCTGCCGGCATAAATGCTAAAGTACGTTCTACTTTCCCATGAAAACAGGAAAAGAAAGGAATGGCATACCCTAGTCCCAACAGACGACATCCTGTTACATCATCCCATGTAGTTGACAAGACCTTGGATATAGCATCTGTGGTACATTTGCCAAGAAACGAACTATAAAACTGTCGTAGTTCAACAATATCCACTCGCATTTACAATACTCTTTTTGATAGATCACCATATCAATAATTGTTTTTATATCAGTAATAAATCGTTATACAAGAAATATTTCAAAAGGAAAAAATATGACATCACTCAATATCGCTATATCCCTTTATCATGATAACTTTTGTATCCTCATTCATAATCACAAGTACCGATTAACAGCAGCTATTGATGCTCCTGATACATATATCATCTCAAAAATGCTCCGGGAAAAAGGATGGTTTCTAACACATATCTTCAACACACATCACCATATAGATCATACACGCGCCAATTTAAATCTCAAAAAATTTTTTAATTGCACAATATTCGGACCTCTCGAAGAATCTTCCAAAATTCCAGGGATAGATCATGGACTTTCTGATGGAGATACTTTTGACTTTGGATCACATCCAATAAAAATAATTGCAACTCCAGGACATACCATCGGCCATATTTGTTATCATTTTATGAATGATCATTTTCTTTGCGTCGGAGATACCTTGTTTTCGTTAGGATGTGGCAGAATATTTGAAGATAGTTATGCTGAAATGTTTGAATCATTAGAAAAGATAAAATCTTTTTCTGATAAAACTCATATTTATTTTGGACATGAATACACAGAAAACAACGCTTATTTCGCCTTGTCTTGCGATCCTCATAATCTAGAACTACAAAAATATTGTTCTAAAGTAAAATCTATGCGTTCTCAAAATCTTTATACCAATCCCAGTACGATATCTCTTGAAAAAAAAGTAAATCCTTTCTTACGAATAGAAAACACCTCCTTGCGCAAAAATCTGAATATGGAAAATGCAAGCAATCTTGCTGTTTTTACTGAACTACGCATTCGTAAAAATCAATCTAAATAAAAATTTTCTCACCTGAAAAATATCAATCTATTCTCTTTATGGTTTATGATACCACTATCCAATCCCATCATGAAAAATAGAAAACTATCCTGATGATTCCTCTTTAAGGAAAAATTACTTCTCCAATGCACAATCAATAGTTTTTTATTGTATTTTCGTTATTGAGAAGGTATTAAACATGTCAGAGTTAGGATATCATGAAATAGGACTAGCATTTTTTAAATTATAGATGTATGAAATGTGGAATTGTATAAGTCAATCTTGAGATTACGTCTGGTGGTGTGGTTGCTGTACTTGGCGTGTAAAAAGTAGTTTTATAAACCGCTAAATATAAAGACTGTTTCTTCCCTGTCCAAAGAAAAGGAGCAAAATTGTGTCGCGAGTCTGTGAATTAACTAAAAAAACCGTCATGTCAGGCAATAAAGTTAGTCATGCAAATAATAAAACTAGGCGCCGGTTTCTTCCAAATCTTTGCAGGATTACACTAATTTCAGATATTATGGAACAGAAGTATCAGTTACGTATTTCGAAATGCGCTTTGCGTTCTGTCGAACGCCAGGGTGGATTAGATCGTTTTCTCTCAAATTCTAAAAAAGAAAATCTCTCTGCCCGTATGCGTACTTTACGTAGTCAGATACTCAAAAAAATGTCTGAAAAATCTTCTTGAAGAATTTTGAATTTTACAGGCATATTTTTTTGTCAAGTCCTTTCTCTCATCCATTGAAAATTTTTTAGTCTCGCGAAATCAGTATGCCATAGGATTTCTCGCATTATCGAAGATCATATGGACACTCGCATTATCGAAGATCATATGGACAATTGCTTCCGCTTATCTTCTATTTATCTTCTGTGACTACTCATAGGATGGTCTATCGGATTAACAAAATCCAGACTTCTTTAATATCTTGTATGCTTGGATAACAGCTTGGAAACGTTCTTCCGACCCCCGATCTCCGCCATTTGCATCAGGATGATGTTTTTTTACTAAATCTTTATATCTTCCTCGTATCTCTTCAGGAGAAGAATCCGACAATAATCCTAGTATTTCAAATGCATTAAACTGCATAGAACCGACCCGGTGATCTGGTCTATCGGCGAAATGACCATAAGAACTTCTATGATCTTGAAAAAAAGAACTATTTGAAGGGTAACGTTCTGCATATAAATGAGCCGTCCAAGTAAAACGTTCCCCAGTCACCCCTTCTTTTTGATAACGTCCAACTTCATCGTCAGAAAGGCCTAAAAAATAATTATATCCCTTATTATATTTTTTGACATGATCAAGACAAAAAAGAAAGAATTGCTCTTCGGCGCCACTCCCTACTGGAGCACGATATTCCCCTATACACTGGCAATTATCCCATTGACAAATAGAAGACTTGGGGCTCGGAGCGTTCTTTTTTCTTTTTTTACGAGTTCGAATACGATCGAAATACTTTGAATCAAGTTTCATAACGGCTACTGTAACTGACTATACAAAACAAAAAAAAACAAACTATAATAATTATTACAGCTATCGCACCTACCATATAAGACGAATGGGAAACAAAATGCAAATTTGTCACACATCACTTATTAATAGAATAACAGAAAAAATCCGCATCGCATTATCTCCAGATGATTTACAAGTCATAAACGAAAGCCATCTTCACGTCGGACACCAACCTCAATTTAATGGACTCGGAGAAACACACATCCGCATAAAGATTGTATCCCCAACATTCACAGGAATAAGCAAAACCTTTAGACATAGAAAAATCTATGATTTACTACATAAAGAAATAAAAGAAGAACTACATGCACTGTCCATAGAAGCTTTTTCTCCTGACGAAAAACATACCCTTAAAAACCATTAAATCTCTTACCTTGCTGTTTTCTTTGCACGACTATCTAAGAGTCACTCTTCTCAATCCCTAGTACGAAAGGATATTTTTCCTTAATATGATAGGCGATATTATCCAAAAAGTCTTTCTTATAAACAGTAAACCCCCCAAAAAAAAACGCACATGACATCCAAGGATCACTACACTACGATCCTATCCTAGCTATCATTCTCAAACAATACAAGGAAAAACTCTTCAAAGATGATATCCCCACAAAGACAAAAATTATTTTTTCTTATCAATTTATTTTATTTAAAAAACAGATGTATCGATTATCGCACCTACTTTCATCTAATCTATCCCTCAAAAATATTTAAAATTCATCTTTTTAGATATCAAAAAACATATTCTCTATAAAGAAATAACCTTCTTACACAATTGACAAAGTCATCCGAATTCTACTATCAAATCTGCAATTGCGTGGAATAGTCAAATATATGAAAAAAGCAGATAGATTAATTAAAAGTGATTTGTAAACGTCTTGGCAATAGTAAAAAAGATAAAAGTAAAACACCAAGATATCATCGGCATCTTCTTGGAAATGATGAGCTCTGAGCGAGCATCTAGTATTAATACACTCTCTGCTTATAAAAGAGATTTGAAAGAGATGCAGAACTTCCTCAATAATAAAGAAATATCCCTATCAGCAGCCTCTACAAATCATCTTATTTCCTATCTAAACCATTTGTCCCAAAGAAAATTAGTAACCAGCTCTCAAAGAAGAAAAATATCTGTAATACGACAATTCTATAATTTTCTTTGTTATGAAGGATTGCGTAAAGACAATCCTTCCGACACTCTGGAACTGCCCAAAAAAAATCATATACTTCCTAAGACGTTACACAAAGACACCATAGCAAATCTTCTAGAACAAGCTAAAATAGAAGCAGAAAATCCTGCTCCCGGTCAGTGGAAACGGGTCCGTATATTTCTCTTGATAGAGCTATTGTATGCGACTGGTATGCGTGTAAGTGAATTAGTTACGCTCTCCGCTCATACTCTAAATTTGACAGAACGTACAATGATCATTCAGGGAAAAGGTAATAAAGAACGTCTTGTGATTCTTTCTCCTTCCGCCTTACATGCCCTACAGATGTACAAAAAAACTTGTTCTTCTATGAAAATGACAGGAAATGACTTGTGGTTGTTTCCATCGTCCACAAAGACAGGACATCTATCACGCCAAGTGTTTGCAAGAGACTTAAAAGCATTAGCTGCGCGTGCTGGTATACAAAAAAAGAATATTTCTCCCCATATAATACGCCATGCATTCGCAAGTCATCTTCTAGAAGGCGGAGCTGATCTACGCACCATACAAATACTTTTAGGTCATACAGACATATCAACAACACAAATATACACTCACCTGTTACCAGATAAGCTGCAAAAACTAGTTCAAGATTACCATCCTCTTGCTAAGAAGGAAAAGAAACATTACAATTGAACATCAATCAAATCGTTTTACAATAAGAGGCTTTAAATTATTTCTATGCGTCATTATCTTGATTTCGAAGAACCAATATCTGATCTAGAAGCAAAAATCCATGAACTCAAAAAACTATCTCGTGAGGATATCAATGAGGATTTCTCTGAGGAAATTCGCGAACTAGAGGCAATGGTTTGCAAGACTCTTTCTGAAATTTATTCAAAACTGACTCCTTGGCAGAAAACTCAGGTGTCCAGACATCCCAATAGACCCCATTATATTGATTATATCAATTCTCTTTTTACTCACTTTATATCTCTAGCAGGAGATCGCTTATTTGGAGACGACCCAGCAATGCAAATTGGTCTTGCTAGGTTTCATGGCCAGCCTGTCGCTATTATCGGACAAGAAAAAGGATCTGATACTAAATCGCGAATCAAACATAACTTTGGTAGTCCACGCCCAGAAGGATATCGTAAAGCGGTCCGTCTTATGGAAATGGCTGACCGATTTAAAATACCAGTTATATCATTCATAGATACTGCAGGAGCATATCCTGGAGTAGATGCAGAAGCACGTGGTCAAGGAGAAGCCATTGCTCGTGCTACTGAGATGTGCCTTAAATTGCAAGTACCAATCCTTTCCATCATTATTGGAGAAGGTGGATCTGGTGGAGCCATGGGAATTGCCGCTGCTAATTTTGTTTACATGTTAGAACATGCTATTTACAGCGTTATTTCTCCAGAAGGTGCCGCATCAATCCTTTGGAGAGATTCTTCTCGTGCAGCACAGGCAGCTATAGCTATGAAAATAATAGCAACTGATTTACAAGATTTATCTATAATTGATGGAATAATTCCAGAACCCATCGGAGGAGCCCATAGAAATCCCGCACAAACAATTTCTTCCGTCGGTGAAATAATAAGCCAATTTTTATCAGAAACATCAACGTATTCCGAAACAGAAATACGTGAACATCGACGTCAAAAATATTTAAACATCGGACGAAATTTATAAATTTTTATTAGTTATAACGTGTGCTTTTTAAAAAATTTCAAAGTGACCAATCGGTATAATATTTTATTATTTGCATTATTTATATTCCTCAATGGATGTCATCATTCACGATCATTGATTGACAAAGCGGAGCATCCTTTATCAGAGAATTTAATTATCTCTATGCAAAAGAAAAGAACCTCTCCTTTTCATCCTACTGTCATACGAATCTTTAAAAATGAAAACATTCTTGAAATATGGAAACGTAACGTGGATGCAGAATATGTGCTGTTGAAAGAATATAAAATATGCGCATGGTCAGGAACCTTCGGACCTAAAATAGAAACAGGAGATGAACAAGCTCCTGAAGGATTTTATTATATTGGATGGAATAATCTGAACCCTAATTCAAAATACTTCTTATCAATCAACATTGGATTCCCTAATGAATTTGATAAAGCACATAATCGAACAGGCGCCGATCTCATGATTCATGGAGAATGTGCTTCTGCAGGTTGTTATGCAATGAACAATAAACAAATGCAAGAAATATATGCTATTGTACGGGATTCACTCAGAGGAAACATGCAATCGCACATACAAATACAAGCATTTCCCTTCCGAATGACATCAAAAAATATGCAACTTTATCAAAACAATCCAAATTATTCATTCTGGAATATGCTTAAGCTAGGACATGACTATTTTGAAAAGAATCACCAAGAACCCTTTATACAAATAATTAATAAACAATATGTATTTTTTAAAGGACAGACGATATGACCGTGTGGCGATCTCGTTATTTATTATTGTTTATATACTACTAAAAGTCCAAACATTGCACTTGGACTTGCACTTGCCTCGTGATAAACTTTCAGAAGAGCTCAAAAGACAAGTATTTAACCTATGTTTTTATTTCCCTATTTACTCTCAAAAAGCTATACTATTTAATGATTATACAATATCTTGTGCATAAAAGAAGTATTCTCTGCTGCATTAAAGGTTTAGCTTTGATAATGTCACTATCCTTGAATGGATGTGTTATAAAATCGTAAAGGAATCAACGGTAGTTTATTAGCTAGGAGTAAGAACTATGGAAAGTATACGAAGCGTAGAAAAGAAAACTCAAGAGTTTGACGCCCTACTCCTCCATGAAAAAATGCAAGTTGCAATTGAATATCAAAATGAAGCTTGGGCAGAGGGTATGGCAGAGGGTATAGAACCAGAAATTATTGCTAATGCTGCTATTACCCAAGCAATTCGAGAAACAGTGCGAATCCATGGAGAAGAAAAAATGGAGTCATTACTCAAATCACTCATGTCTCGTATGTTAGCAGGAGAGTTTTCACCTGAGCGAGTTATTCAGTAAATGAGGCAATGATTATTCTCAAGCAAGAATGCTCACGCGAAACTATTAAGGCTTGTTAGGAATTTTTTTGGAAGAAGTATCTAAGCAAGTCAATTAGATCATATTTACTAGAATAGCGCAGTTGCAAGAAATCTAGGTTATAGTGATCGAAGATTTAAAAAATGCTCATAATAGTTAATGGGATCTTGTTTGAGAAAATAAATGTCATCTGTTTACCTATCTAATCAATCCTTTATCAAAGTATGCGGTAAATCCGCCATCCCTTTTTTACAAGCTATTATCACTGCCGATGTATTGACACTACCTTATAAAATCGCACGTGGTAGTGCAATTCTTACTCCCCAAGGAAAAATTTTACTTTATTTTCTAATAAGCAAAATTGAAGAAGATACTTTCATACTAGAAATAGATAGGAGCAAGCGTGATTCTTTGATAGATAAACTTCTTTTTTATAAATTGCGCTCAAATGTTATTATAGAAATTCAACCTATAAATGGAGTCGTACTATCTTGGAATCAAGAACATACCTTTAGTAATTCTTCTTTTATTGATGAAAGATTTTCAATAGCCGATGTATTACTGCATAGAACATGGGGACATAATGAAAAAATCGCATCTGATATAAAAACATATCATGAACTTAGAATTAATCATGGAATAGTTGATCCTAACACCGACTTTTTACCTTCTACAATATTCCCTCATGATGCCTTGATGGATCTCCTCAATGGGATTTCCTTGACGAAAGGTTGTTACATTGGACAAGAAGTTGTATCAAGAATACAACACCGTAATATAATCCGCAAACGCCCGATGATCATCACAGGGACGGATGATCTTCCTCCTAGTGGATCTCCTATCCTTACTGATGATATAGAAATTGGAACGTTGGGAGTCGTTGTAGGGAAAAAAGCTCTAGCGATAGCACGAATAGATAAAGTCGATCATGCTATAAAAAAAGGTATGGCACTAACAGTTCATGGAGTCAGAGTAAAAGCCTCTTTCCCTCATTGGTATAAATAAAATAACTGCTGTATAAAAATAAAAATTTCCTGATAGATGTTGGTCACGTCAAGAACTTAAATATTAGTTTTTATATTGAAATAAGAACTACACATGTCGATTATAAATTGATATTGAAGATAAGATAATTACAATTTATATTAGGGGGAGTGGATATTAATCATTGCGTGTTAAACTGACCCTGACATTAAAACCAAAAGTTGTTTTTTTGAATGTTATATTAAACGTTTCCTGTTAAAACATGTCGTTACGTGTGGTATGCTGATTATTCTGATTGATATGTGTTTGAGAAAAGTTTGAGAAAAGCTTGATAATGAGGAGTAAAATAGTGATTATTTTATTTTGCCCTGTGATTTTATTTTTAAAAAAGATTAAGTGCATAGTTTTTTTAATTCCATTGTTGCTATTTTCTAGTTGCCACTTAAATCCTCGCATATCCATCCCTGATCCTGAATCTCTTGAAAATATGAATCATGAACAGTTATTGGAAGTCACAAGTACAATAGGATTACAGTACCAATCTCACACTAAAAACAAGATGATAGGTATTGTATATGCAGATGTACTAAGGAGAGTAGGACGTACTGCTCAAGCACTTGCTGTCATGCGACAAGTTGCTATACTCTACCCAGAAGATCAGGAAGTACTTGCAGCGTATGGAAAATCTTTAGCAAATGCAGGATACCTAGATGAAGGACTGGATGCTATTAACCGCGCACAAAGACCAGATATACCTGATTGGCAACTAATATCTGCTAAAGGATCTGTCCTAGCACAAATGGGAAAACATTCGGAAGCACTCATCGAATATGAAAGAGCCTTAGAGTTGTCTCCCAATGAATCTTCTATTGTTTCTAATATTGCTATGTCCTACCTCCTCATGGGAGATCTAAAAACAGCAGAAGAAAAATTACGCTTTGCTTCCCAAATGATAGGAGCTGATAGCCGTATACGACAAAACTTAGCTCTAGTGGTTGGCTTACAGGGACGTATGAAAGAAGCTTATTCCATAGCATCACAAGAACTATCTCCTGAAGAAGCTACAAGGAACATAAAATATATCAAATCCATTCTTTCTCAAAGAGACCCTTGGAAAAAGATAGCTAAAGCTAGGAGTAATCATAATAAAAAAGAAAGAGCTTGATATTCACAGAAAAAGTGATCGAGCTATTCTTTGAAAAAAGATTTCAATTATATTTTCAATATTTAACAAATCACAATAATTATTCAATTTCTTGTAGATCAAAAACATATTTAGATTGTAGTTAAACTTCATCGCCTATTTTAAAAAAATCAAGTAACGATCTTTAATACAAGATTATATTCTAGAAAGCAGCGTAACACCTCATATTGAGGTGATCAGGTCATTGATATGAGTATTAAGGAAATATCTCTAAAAACAAGCCTACAAAACCTATAAGTATTCTCCATAAAGCAAATGGAGTATATCCCCTTTTTGCTATAACTTGGAATAAAGATCGTATAACAAGCAAACTTGTTATAAAAGAAGCCATAAAACCAATAATAATTTCTTTTCCTATATTATTGACTATGACATTGTAGTTCTTATAAAAATCTAGCACGCATGCACCAATAATTGTTGGAATTGCTATAAAGAAAGAAAATTCTGCAGCAGAACGTTTATCAGCCCCTAAAATAAGCGCACCAGTAATAGTAGCTCCTGAACGAGATGTACCAGGGATCATAGCAATACATTGAAAAAGACCTATTTTTATCGCTAAAGGTATAGGATAATTTTCAATATGGAAATACTTTGATTCAAATTTCAAACGATCAACTAGTAATAATATAAACCCCCCGATAATCAGAGTGATGTGTATAATTATCATTTCTTTAAATAGTATCGATTTAATAAAGTTATACGCAAAAAAACCACAAACTACCGTGGGGAAAAATCCAAGGAATAGAGTTATTGTGAAATGACGTGCAGCAGCGCTAAAGGGAAAAGAAACGAATATAGACAAAATTCTACCAAAATACACATACAATAATGCAGAAACAGCCCCTAATTGAACTAAAACAATAAAACTAGAACCTAAATCGGCGCCTAACAAACGACTGACGAGCAATAAGTGAGCCGTTGAAGAAACAGGAATAAACTCTGTGACCCCTTCTACTACTCCTAAAATAAGCGCGATAATTATAGAATATCTCAACATCATATCTCATAATATTTTTTACTTGATTATTTACCTGTATCTTGCATCCATCGTCTCTACATAATACAATAAAGTAGCGAGATTCAACTCCATCTTAATTGATATCCCCCTCCAGTGAATCCTTAAGGTACAATGTCTATACTTTATCATTATCCCCTCTCATCTAGTTCACGCTTCATACGGTTAATTCTTAGTGAATATGAGTTTACAACTGATATGATAGAAGAATTTCCTTGGGGGAAACGCCGTGAATTTTTAGAACTCAACCCATCTGGTACACTTCCTGTGTATATAGATGAACATATGCAAGCGTTATGTGGAGTTTTCGTTATTTCTGAATATCTTGATGAAACATATGGTGCTATCGCTCAAAAGAATCGCCTTCTTTCTACTGATCCATTACAACGAGCGGAAACTCGCAGGATGATAGAATGGTTCATGTATCAAATGGAACAAGATGTCACAAGACCTTTGGCTCATGAACGTGTTTATAAATTGCACATGACTACTGAACAAGGTGGAGGATCTCCTGATTCTAAAGTACTGCGTATAGCACGTAATAATATGCGGGAACATATAAAATATATTACATGGCTAATCAAATCACGTTCATGGATTGCTGGTCATCACATGAGTTACGCTGATTTTGCAGCTTCTGCAACTATTTCAATACTTGATTATCTAGGAGAAATAGACTGGGATACCGCCCCTATTGTCAAAGAATGGTACCAGCGCATGAAATCCCGTCCCTCGTTTCGTCCCCTGCTATCAGAACGCATAAGAGGACTGTTACCTGTATCTCATTATACTAATCTTGACTTCTAAGCATGATGCATTATTGGACATATAAGAAATAGAATTTTTCATATTGCTTATTAAAACTTATATTTGAGGATTTACAGATGCATCTGATGATATTCGGCGCCGGTTATACTGGAAAATTTATCGCAGATGCAGCGTTAAAAGTAGGGGTATACACATGCGGAACTACACGATCTGTATCTAACTTACTAACATTAAAGCACAAAGGAATATCACCTTTTTTGTTTGCTGATCAAAAAATAAACAATCTACTACGGGAAAAGCTATATTTTACTACGCACATCGTACAGTGCATTAAACCAAGCTCTGAAGGAGATCCATGCATCATATCCATGAGTAAAGATTTTTACAAATTCATGCCTCACGTCAAGTGGATTGGATATCTTTCTAGTACTAGTATCTATGGAAATCGTGAAGGTCAATGGGTTGATGAACATTCTTTCGTACATCCAATTTCTTGTGTTGCTACTCAACGATTTAATGCAGAAAAAGAGTGGCTTGCAATAACGAAAAAACTTAATATTAAACTAGCTGTATTGCGATTATCTGGAATTTACGGACCTAAACGCAACCCTTTTATAAAAATAAGGCAAAAGAATTCACTAAGATTAGTAAAAAAAAATCAAGTATTTAATAGAATTCGCGTAGAAGACGTGGCACGATGTGTAATCTTTCTGATGACACATCATCTTGGAGGAATTTTTAATCTCAGTGATGACGAACCCGCTCCTCCACAAAATGTAATAATGGAAGCCGCCTCTCTCATGAAAATAACCCCTCCATTAGAACAATGTTTTGATACAGCTAATATATCACCTTTCACAAGATTTTTTTATGCAGATAATAAAAGAATATCAAATGCAAAAATCAAGTCACTTGGATTTCAATTGCTCTATCCTAATTATCGTATATCACTCAAACAATTATGGAAAGAAATCGAAAACTTATAAAGACATACTCTCCGTTTTGCTAATGATGAGTCACACTATAATATGATGCTAACAACTGCCCATTATTTATCGAGACAACGTACTCTTTACCGACTAATCGAATCACATAGAAAATTGCCTATGCTTTTAAAAGAAATTACTGATAAAATTTACATACTACTAAAATTTTTATTGTGGATTATCAAAACTAAAAAGCTCACTCTGTTCATCATAGGAAAAAAGTTCTGCATATCTCCCCCAAGACACAACAGTATCAATGGTTTCTTGTGCATATTCTTCAGACATATAATCTTCAAGCTCATTCCGAAACCGTGCAGCAGGCGCACTATGCAATCTACGCTCATCAAGAACACGTCGGATAAGATTGACCAAAGGAACATGTTGCAAAAGCTGTTTTGCAAAAAGTTTTTTACGAGAATCCGTATCAAGATTTGCGAATCTTATCCCTGATTCTGTAAGTGTAATATCCCCTCCACTCAGATTCACTAACTGTAATAATTGAAGAGATTCTCCAATATGAAAAAGCCTATCTGCTTCAAGCTGCAAACTGTTAGCCAAATCTGGCAGATCAGCTTTACCATTATATGGAGGAGCCATAACAGCTTCAATAAGCCCCGATAATAAATTGGTTGAAACATGTCTCAAAAAAATTCCTATACCTGAACCTGGAGCATTTTCCAAAGGATTCAGACGTTTCTCTTCCTTTTTAGTCATGAGAGCATATATTTTCTCAACAATTTGCCGGAACTCAGGAGAAAGACGATTACGCGGATGCGGAATAGAAATCAAAACTTCTTCTGCTATGCGACCAGGATTAGACGAGAAAACTAATACACGATCACACATTAACACAGCTTCTTCTATGTTATGCGTTACCATCAACATAGATTCAATAGGAAGTCGACCTTCAATCCAGAGGTCTATAAGATCAGTACGCAAATTTTCAGCGGTCAAAACATCTAAGGCAGAAAATGGCTCATCCATTAGTAGCAAACTAGGAAATACAACAAAAGC
This sequence comes from Candidatus Liberibacter asiaticus, assembly GCF_000590865.3. Lineage (NCBI taxonomy): Bacteria > Pseudomonadati > Pseudomonadota > Alphaproteobacteria > Hyphomicrobiales > Rhizobiaceae > Liberibacter > Candidatus Liberibacter asiaticus. The sequence continues at coordinate 681,518 of NZ_CP010804.2, read as the reverse complement.
ACGTGCAAAACCAACACGCTGTAGCATACCGCCTGAAATTTCTGTTGTATGAGCTGATTCGAAACCATCCAATCCAATGAGATCTATCGCTGATAATGCTCTTTTACGGCGTTCTTCCTTATCTATCCCTTTTGCTTTTAAACCTAATTCAACATTTTCCAGTACAGTCAGCCATGGAAACAATGCAAAGGTTTGAAATACTACACTAATATCTTTCGGAGGATCTTTAATTTTTTTCCCTTTAAAAAGGACCTGACCTGAAGATGGAGAAACTAATCCTGCAATAATACGTAACAAAGTTGATTTTCCAGAACCAGATCGTCCTAATAATCCAACAATCTCACCTGAAGAAACATTAAAATTAACTTTATCTAATACGAGTAAATTACCAGATATTTTCTTAAGAGAAAAACTTTGACAAATATCTTGGATTTCTAAAAGACGATTATCCTTAATAGCAATATTCGCCATATTCAACTCCGAAATTATAAATATTAAATTATAGACGCAGGCAACGTGTACCATACAGATAAAGAGGATGCCATAAGAAACGATTCAATGCTAAAACAAAACAACACATGATCAAAACACCTAGAACAACTTCTGGGAAACTTCCTTTTTCCGTAGATTCTGCAATATAAGCACCTAAACCTGTTGTCCTGAGATGAATATGACCCCAGCTAGCTACTTCAGATACAATACTAGCATTCCAAGCTCCCCCACACGCTGTAATAGCACCTGTCACATAATAAGGGAAAATTCCTGGAAGAATAATATATCTCCACCAACGCCAACCAGTAATGTGAAAACTACTCGCAACTTCCTTGAAATCATTAGGAAAAGCACTAGCCCCAGCAATAACATTAAACAGAATATACCATTGGGTTCCGAATATCATTAACAATGACAACCATAGATTAGGATTAAGGTGATAATAGGAAACACAAGAGACCACAAGAGGAAAAAAAACATTGGCGGGGAAAGCAGCTAAAAGTTGAGCAAAAGGTTGTATTTTACTACTAATATGCGGGCGAAAACCAATCCAGATACCAACAGGAATCCAAATAATGGATGCAATAATAATTAAAACAACCACGCGAAACATCGTAATACATCCAAGCCATATCACATACAGAACATCTTGATAAGTAAAGTGATTGACAATATATCCGATAGATTGCCAAGCTATCCCAATAGCAACACCACATACTACGCAAAACCAGAAGATGTCTAGCATATATGATACTCTTTGATTAGAACAAAGTTGGAGAAAATTTTCTGGAAAATGAAATCGTATTACTCCGAGTGTCCTGCATAATTTTTTCACATTATTAGATAATGGCGAAAAAAAATTCCAAGAACTATACCCTATAAAACGCAAAAAATTTGTTTTGCGAAATAAGTATAAGACCCACGAATCAGCAGGATATATCCCCGTTGTCCTTTCAAGGCGAAACTTATTTGACCATACAATCATAGGGCGGAATAATAACTGATCGTAGAGAAAAATGACTCCTAGCATTGTTAACATCGCATATAATATTGCTAATAAGTCTTGTTCTTTAATTGCCAATGCTATATACGATCCAATACCTGGAAGAGGTATGACAGTATCACCTACCACAATCATTTCAGAGGCTACGACAAAAAACCACCCCCCTGACATTGACATCATCATGTTCCATACTAATCCTGGCATGCTGAATGGAACACCTAAATACCAAAATTTTTGCCAACCAGAAAGCCTAAAACTACGAGATACCTCTTCTAAATCCCTTGGAATATTACACAAAGATTGATACATACTAAAAGTCATATTCCATACTTGACTGGTAAAAATAGCAAAAATAGCCGCTAATTCAGCGCCTATAACTTTTCCAGGATATAAATTCATAAAATAAACAACTGTAAATGTTAAAAATCCGAGTATAGGAATAGACTGCATAATATCTAAAATAGGAACAAGGACCATTCCTAAGCGACGACTCTTAGCTGCAAGAGTAGCATAAACAAATGTAAACAACAAAGAAATGACCATTGCACTTAGCATACGCAAAGTCGTACGGGACGCGTACTGTGGCAAGGAATGCACATCAAGTGTAATAGGAACAATATCCACAATATCACGTGGCACTGTTGTTTCCTGTATACCATGCAGAAGAATATTGATTATCCCAATAACCAATACAAATGCTAAAAGATCAAATATATTAGGGAAGATCCTACGAGAAATAAACGGTGGTAAGATATTGTATAAAAAAATTGTTCTTCTCCCGACTATATATCAGTTACATCCCTCAAACGTGATAACCAAGAATCTGCCAAGATCAACAGTTCATTGAGCAGAAAAACAAAATTTTAGCATTGTATGCAATATCAAAAAACCGTCATAGACAAATGACACGATCGCGACAGCCACTTGTTTTGACCTAAAAAATTAAAAACCAAGCCGTTTATTATCTTATACGAAAAAATAACTTGATGAAATTATAAAGGGAAACCGGGCTTAAAGCCCGGTTTAAACACCAAAATCAGTAGAAATATTAAAACTTCATTCCTACACCCAAAGAGATGGTATTATAGAAACCTTCAACTTTACTATATTTGCTTGCACGGTACTCTAAACGAGCTACGAGACTTTCGGATAATCCTCCGACTTCAACACCGACACCTGCAGTTCCACCTATAGCAATAGGAGTTATCTCGCCTGCTTTGCCAGTCTCATATTTTTGAGCTACATCTGGACCAACAGTAGCGTACAACAGGAGCGAATCAGAAACTTCATATCCTCCACGGATACGCAAAGAGCCTCCAATACCATGAAGAGAATGTATATTATCTGCTAGAACAGGGACAGTATAGCGAACATCTCCCTCAACACCATACATTATGCAAGAATCTTCGACGTTATATCCAGCGAAAATAGATCCCCCAGCATTATGATGGGCTTCTTCGCCAAACGACCCATTATACAATGCACTCAGACCTGCATACGGACCGTTAAAGTCGTGGCGAATCGGAACATATCGATTAGTAGCAATGGTTGGAACTACTCCACGACCACCATGATGAGCACGACGCACAGGATCAGCTGCTTGAGCAGAACAGAAAGAGGCGAGTGCCAAACTAGAAACCCCAACAGCTAAAAAAAGTTTTTGCATTACATTTCTCCCTTAAAACGCACATCCCCGAAAGGAGGCGATACACTTAATAACGCCCCGAAAAACCGAGACCTTAACAAATTCCTCAATCACTTCCAATACAAAAAAGATGGAAGCTACGAAGAATCACGCACCAAAACGACTACACAATAAGAACTAAAAACGCTTTTCCCCAGTATTATCACAAATACCAAAAAAATTGCAAAGAAGCAATCACACCTTTGCAAAAAAAATCGCTTCTAATCAATAGACCCCCATGATAACTGAAATAGGCTATTAAGTTACTATCGTCTTATCGTATATCACTCCTCTTCACTATTGTATAGTAATCCCTATCGAAATATTGTAAAGATGTAAAGATGTAAAGATGTAAATTCCCAAAATATAATTCACAATTTTCAAAATAAGCTATAAATTACAAATTATTAAGTTATGCGATAAATACTACAGGCTAAACATAGTACAAATCTATAGAAAAATTGTCATAAATTTATTATGCAATTGAGCCTTGATCCTTTAATAGTGAAAAAGGATATTTTTTCCATATTCAAAAATAAAAAAAGCGTCTGATCAACATGAGTCACCATATTTTTAACAAAAAAAAAGGCATAGACATCATACGAATGTCTAGCGAACAAATGCCAGAATGTCCTGGAGTCTATCAGATGCTAGATATTGCAGGAAGAGTATTATATGTAGGAAAAGCCTATAATCTTCAAAAACGAATTAAAAGTTATATGCACTCAAACAATCATACGCATCGCATCACGCACATGATCAGTCAGATAAATAATATACGGTTTACTGTTACTTGTACAGAAGTCGAGGCTCTTCTCCTAGAAGCCAACATGATCAAACGCTTAAAGCCTCGTTTTAACATATTATTACGCGATGATAAATCTTTTCCCTATATTCTCATCACAGATAAACATAAAATCCCAGCCCTTTATAAACACCGAGACTCCTCTACAATCCAAGGAAGTTATTTCGGTCCCTTTGCATCTGTCGATGCGGTAGAAAAAACCATTAATTCTCTCCAACGCACCTTCTTTCTTCGCAGTTGTGCTGATAGCGTATTTAGACACAGAACACGACCATGTCTTCTTTTCCAAATTAAACGCTGTTCTGGACCATGTACAGGAGAAATAAGCTCAGAAAAATATATGGAATTCGTCCATGAAGCTAAGAAGTTTCTTTCTGGAGGTAATCATAATCTAAAAGAAAAAATCGCCCGTAACATGAATCAGGCAACACTCAAAGAGGATTATGAATCAGCAATTATACATCGTGATCGGCTAGCAGCGCTGTCTCATATTCAAAATCATAATGACTCAATCTACAACAGGATGGATTGTTTCTCACTTTATCACAATAAAAATCTTGCTTGTATACAAACTTGCTTTTTTCACTTCGGACAAAATCGAGGTACCTGCACTTTTTTTTTAAAAACAGATTCTGAATCAACCAACGCACAGATTCTAAGCTATTTTCTCAGACAATTTTACACAGATAAACCTTGTCCAGAAAATATTTTGTTATCAGAAGAAGCAGAAGAAACTTCTTTACTAGAAATATCTTTTTTTAAACAATACGGATATAAAGTAAAAATTACGGTTCCCAAACAAGGCGAAAAAAGAAAAATTATTGAACAAGCCTTGATCAATGCACACAGATCTCATACACAAAAACTTTCTACCGAGATATCTCATCAAATGATCCTGAAAGATTTTACAAAAAAATTTGCATTACCACACATCCCTAAACGCATTGAAATATATGATAATTCTCATATTATGGGTTGCAGTGCCGTTGGATGTATGGTTGTAGTTGGAGAAAATGGCTTTGTAAAAAATCAATACAGAAAATTTAATTTGCATCCAAATGATGTTAAAACACAAGATGATTGCGCCATGATGCGGATGGTATTAGAAAGGAGATTTTCTCAATTGATTAAAAATGAAGAAAATTTAAATTTTCATCCTAAAAAACAGGAATATTCCTTTCCTTCTTGGCCAGATGTAGTTATTCTTGATGGGGGTAAAGGACAATTATCCGCCGCACAGGGCGTGTTAAAAAAATTAAATGTTGAAAATCGTATTACAATTATAAGCATTGCTAAAGGGCCTAAACGCAGCGCTGGAATGGAAAAGTTTTTTGTAAAAAAAGGAGAGGCACTTGTGTTAAATATGCGTGATCCTATTCTGTATTTTATTCAACGACTTCGCGATGAAGCCCACCGTTTTGCTATCACTACTCATCGAAAACGTCGCAAAAAGGCTGCATATAGTCCACTTGATGAAATTAACGGTATCGGCCCCTTGCGTAAACGTTTACTTTTGCAATCGTTCGGGACAGTTAAAATGATATCCCGATCTTCTCCTGAAACACTGGCATCAATAGAAGGAATTTCAAAAAAAATAGCTTGTAAAATTTATAATCATTTCCACAAAAACACTTCTCACACACCCACATAACTTTGAATTTTTCTCGTATGTTAAGGTATTTTGTGCAATGCCTTTGTTCGTTCGCAACTTCTATCAGGTTTCCTTAGAATAACTCAATGGCTTCCCGTTCCTATAACATTCCTAATATGCTTACTTATGGTCGTATCTTGGTCGTACCACTCATAGTCTTGTGCTTTTTTATTCAGGAAATAGGAAGCTTTACAAGCCCAAATCTTATGCGATGGATAGCCCTGTCTCTCTTTACCATTGCCTCAATTACCGATTTTTTTGATGGTTACCTTGCAAGAGTCTGGAACCAAACTTCCAACATAGGTCGCATGCTTGATCCTATAGCAGATAAACTCCTCATATCTTCTGTCCTCCTCTTAATGACAGCAGATGGAACGATAAACAGGTACTCAATATGGGCGGCTATAACAATCTTATGTCGCGAGATTTTAGTATCTGGATTACGCGAATATCTTGCAGAACTCAAAGTAAGTGTCCCCGTCACACGAATCGCAAGATTCAAAACAGGCATTCAAATGATATCTATTGGATTTTTATTAGCAGGCCCTGCTTGTGAAAATCAGACATCCTATATCACAGGAACCGGCATTATCTTACTTTGGATTTCAGCACTCCTGACCATCTACAGTGGATATGATTACTTTCGAGTAGGAATCAAACACATTGATTCCGAAGATAAACAAGAATAATAACACTTTAGAAACGTTAGAAGAGATCTTGGACAAAATTCATCTTACCTCTTATCTATACATCTTTAGATAAAAGATAAAATTCATAAATTATATTTTGTACAATAAAAATCTAATTCTTAGACGCACCTTTGAACCGCTTAAATCTTTTAGTCGCACCATCCTGCGAATTCTTAGATTTAAACCCTGAAGACTTATAGCCTCTAAAATCTGGCTTTTCTCCACCCAGATATTTCAATTGGATCCCTTTATCTAATTTTACAGTACGGCGCAAAAGATCCACACCATCTGCAGAAACCTCAACAAAAGTCAAGTCTGGTTGTACACGAATCGCCCCAATGCTCTGTCGATTAATTCCACTACTACGACATAACATAGGCATCAACCACCTAGCCTCAGCTTTCTGTTTACTGCCCACAGAGAGGGAAAACCAAGAAGAACCTTTAAAATTATCTCTCGAACCTCCTCCGACTTTGAAAGCCCTAGAATCATCTCGAAAACGATCTCTCCCAGAAACTAAAGAGACAGGAGTTATCTCTTCTGGAGCACAGAGTCCTGCACGATGAATACGCAAAAAACCAGCTGCTATTTTTTCGGGATCATGCTTTGCTAACAAAACATCAACCATCTTCTTTTCATCCCCTTGAATAGAATCTAAAAATAATGGATCCTGAAGAATCCTTTGCGCATCACGTTCTCTTATTGCTTCTACCGAAGGCGCAGGTTCCCAAACAACTGAAACATTAGCTTCTCTAAACAAGCGTTCAGCGCGACGCTGCATATTTTGAGGAATAACAAAAACGCTCATTCCTTTGCGCCCTGCCCGACCCGTACGACCGCTCCGATGTAATAAATTCTCAGGATTCGATGACAGTTCAGCATGAATCACCAACTCAAGATCCGGCAAATCAATACCACGTGCAGCAACATCCGTTGCTATACACACACGAGCCCTTCCATCACGCATCATCTGCAACGCATTACTACGCTCTTGCTGGCTTAATTCTCCCGACAGAGCCACAACTTGAAACAAGTGCTCTGCCAATACTTTAGTAAAACGTGATACAGATGCACGTGGTATTGATTTGCCGGATCTTGAGTTGGTGATTCATGCTGAACTGTCATCGAATCCTGAGAATTTATTACATCGGAGCGGTCGTACGGGTCGGGCAGGGCACGATAATCTATATCACTATGCTGACGATTCTCAGAAGCTATATTAACGCGCACAGCATCCTTTTGATAATTCTTAGCTAATGTCGTAATAGCAGGAGAAATCGTAGCAGAAAACATTAACATACGTCTTTTTTTAGGAGAAGAATCAAGGATAAATTCTATATCGTCACGGAAACCTAAATCGAGCATCTCATCTGCTTCATCAAGCACAACAGCTTTGAGATGGGAAATATTCAAACCCTTACCTCGAATATGATCACACAACCTACCTGGTGTCCCGACAACAATATGCGCTCCATTTTGTAAATCCCGTCGCTCACGATGCACACTGACCCCACCAATACATACCGCGACAACAACTCCAGTTTTTGCATAAAGCCATTCTAATTCACGTCCTACTTGCACCGCTAATTCCCTTGTAGGAGCAATCGCAAGAGCAAGAGGAGCACTCGCTGGACTAAAACGGTCATTCTCCGCAAGTAGAGTTGATGCTAAAGCTAATCCAAAAGCCACAGTCTTCCCAGAACCAGTCTGCGCTGAAACCAAAACATCCTTCTCTCGCAGATCAGGATTCAAAATAGCCTCTTGAACTGATGTTAAATTAACATAACCCCGCTCAGAAAGCGCCTCTCCTATAACTTGAGGAATATTTTCAAAAATCTTCATATAGCAATCTTCCAGATCTCATAATCATAGCGCTCTACTGATCAATCTATAACGCAAACAAGCAATAACAGTTATTTCAAATCTCAAGGGAATATACGAAAAAGACACTAAACCCAATGAATACGTAGCCTAGCATCAATAATACTTTATGTACCATTCAAAAAATTAGAACCTAACCGATTATAGAGTCGCCATCAAACACTCAATAACTGTATTTCAACAAAACAAAAGGGAGAAAACTTAGAGATATAGTTTCTCCCTATACAAAAAACTGACAAACCGAAAAAACGATCTAAGCCCAATAAATTCTCCAGCTCGTATTCACGCAAAGTGCCAAACTTGAGAAATTAACTTACCCCTATCACAATAATTTTCACCATACCAAAACCTAAGCAGACACACATCTACCTATCAGTGGCGATTATGCTTAGATGCACCTCTCTTGTCAATATTACTAAAAAAATATTAATATCGCCGAAAAGAATAATCTGACATCAAGAACGATGATTATCGCTGCATATTCAAAACCGTATTTAAACGAATCTAGAAACACATGTCCCCTGATACCGGTCTTTCCCAAGAAAAAGTTCAAATGGATGCAGTAACTAGAGGAAACCTCATTGCAAAGAGTGACAAAATCTCTTAATCCTTACGCATGCTTCTTCTAAAATAGCATCGGATACTGCATAAGAGATGCGAATACTTGGTCCATGACCGAAAGAAGATCCTTGAACTACAGCAACTTTTTCTATTTCCAAAAGCCCATTTACAAAATCCAGATCCGTTCTTATAACATCCCCAGAAGGGGATTTCTTCCCTATCAGATCCTGACAAGAAGGATATAAATAGAAAGCGCCATCAGGAATCATATATCTTATCCCCGGCACCCCTTGCAATTGAGCCACACATAAATCACGACGATATTCAAAAATCTTCCTATTATTGACGACAAAGTCTTGTGGACCATTAAGAGCTTCAACAGCTGCCCACTGTGCTATAGAACAAGCCCCCGAAGTCTGCTGCCCCTGTAAAACGATCATTGACTTAATCAAACTCAACGCGCCAGCAGCATAACCAATACGTAAACCCGTCATCGCATATGCCTTAGAGACACCATTAACAACAAGAGTACGCTCATACAAAGAAGGCTCCACATTGACAATATTACTAAACTGACAATTGCGATAGACAATATGCTCATAAATATCATCCGATATGATATGAACATGTGGATTCCTGACTAAAACATCTGCTAAAGCCCTTAGTCTATTTTGAGAATACACTACGCCAGAAGGATTGGAAGGAGAATTTAAAAACAACCATTTCGTTTTCGGAGTAATAGCCTGTTCAAGTTTTTCTGGAGAAACTTGAAAATTATCATCCTGTTGAGTATCAACAAAAACAGGGATCCCTCCACAAAGGGCTACCATGTCAGGATATGACACCCAATAAGGACGAGGAATCAATACCTCATCACCCATATTAACCGTTGCCATTAGAGCATTAAAAATAACATGCTTCGCTCCAGTGCCCACTATAATCTGATCTGAAGTATAATGTAGATCATTATCTCTTCTAAATTTCTCAACTATTGCTTCCCGTAATGGGGATATACCTGCAACAGCGGTATACTTTGTCTCACCTCTTTCCATGGCACGCACAACGGCATACTTAACATTTTCCGGCATATCAAAGTCTGGCTCTCCTGCCGTAAGGCATAACACATCAATACCCTTGGAACGCAAATCGCGTACTCTTTGAGCTGCTACAAGCGTAGCAGAAGGTTGTACACGACGAAGAATATTAGAAATAAATACCATATTTATTTCATTCCTACTTCAATTCTTAAACAAGCTCGAGACCGAAAAAACAACAATCTTCATAATATAGAATGCATTCTTAACAATCCGAAAACAAAATCATGGAGCGGGTAGCGGGAATCGAACCCGCATACTCAGCTTGGAAGGCTGCTACTCTACCATTGAGTTATACCCGCGCTGAAAAATGATGACTTGGTGGTGGAGGGAGTCGGATTTGAACCGACGTAGGATAAACCAACGGATTTACAGTCCGCCCCCTTTAACCACTCGGGCATCCCTCCTATGCAAAGCGCACCACATTGCAGCAATGTTATGACTTCTAAGTATATCACTGTCAAGACAGCATAGAAAAATGATCAAATTCTTATTTACAATAAAGGCATCCACTTACTAATACACATCTGTAATGAAAAACATGTTAGCATTAGTACATATTTCTCTCGAGGACAATTCAATTATGAACTTAATATCAAAAAAAAAATCTGAAAAAATCTTCTCTCTAAAAGACTCACATTATGCAAAATTACGGAGGAATCATCGTGACTACAAAAAGATGCAATCCTTCAATCAAAAATCTCGACACACATCCCAACCAGAAAATTTATTTCTATATGGCGTGCACACTGTAAGCGCAGCGCTCAATAATCCCAGCAGAAAAATATTTCAATTGTTAGCAACAAAAAATGCCTTAGCGCGTTTAGATTGGGATGCTAACTTGCCTCATCCTTTTCCTGTTAAAACCGTACCACCACAAACAATCGATAAAATTGTCGGAAAAGAAGCAGTTCATCAAGGATTGGCATTAGAAACAGCTCCTTTACTTTCCCCAACACTTGATGCAGTGCGAAATAGCCAGCTACTCATGGTGCTAGATCATGTCAACGATCCTCATAATATAGGCGCTATATTACGATCAGCTGTCGCCTTTAGCTGTGATGGCATTATCACAACAAAACGATATAGCCCATCTGAATCAGCTGTCCTTGCTAAATCCGCCTCAGGTGCGTTGGAGCATATTCCATATATTAGAATCAGCAATCTCACCGATGCTTTACAAAAAATGCATTCTTGGGGATTTCAAACAATAGGACTCTCTTCCGATAGCAAAAAACCTCTAGAACAAGAAATAAAAAACGACAAGATCGCTCTCATTTTAGGCGCCGAGGGAAAAGGATTACGCCCCAAAACCCAAGAAACGGCAACTTCTATGGCTCACCTGCATATGCCCGGCATAATCAAAGCTCTCAATGTATCAAATGCTGCAGCTGTTGCCCTCTACATAACGCAAAATCACTTTGCCAAATAATTTATTTTATTTTACTTAAGGTATGATACAATTATGTTTTGATCTTATAATCCCTTTATTCGTGAATATTGCTTTTATCGTCATTCGCAATCATATAGCGAAATAAGGTTCACCCTCAACTGATTTAATAGCACATCATTAACCAATATAACACACTTCGAGGATTACAATAACGCAAGGAAAGTCGTATGGATTTCGAAAAATTTTTCAAAGATCAAATCAACTATCTCCATCATGAAAAACGATATCGTTTTTTCACAGAACTTGCATATGAGCAATACCAATTCCCTTATGCGATACATAATTCAGACGAAGGATCAAGAAAGGTCACGATATGGTGTTCCAATGATTACTTGGGAATGGGAAAACATCCAAAGGTCATAGAAAATGCTCAAAGAACCTTTGAGAAATGCGGTATTGGCGCTGGAGGAACGCGAAATATTGCAGGCACAAATTACTATCATGTTATGCTCGAAAAAGAATTAGCTACCCTTCATGGGAAAAAAGCTGCGCTTATATTTAACTCTGGTTATATTGCAAATTGGGCAACTATAGGGACACTTTGTTCTCAAATTGACAATATCATATGCTTTTCTGATTCCCATAATCATGCTTCCATCATTGAGGGAATTAATAAAGCGCGGTGTAAAAAAGTTATATGGAACCACAATGATCTTGAAGATCTAGAAAAAAATCTTGCCGCAACAGACCTGTCTATACCAAAAATTATTATCTTTGAGTCCATTTACTCCATGGATGGAGATATAGCTCCCATTAAAGAAATATGCGATCTCGCTGATCAATATAATGCGATCACTTACATAGATGAAGTACACGCTGTCGGAATACACGGATCATGCGGTGCTGGCATATCTGAACGCGAAGGAATTATGAATCGAATCACAATAATATCAGGTACTCTTGCAAAAGGATTTGGCACGTTCGGTGGATATATTGCAGCTTCCGAAAATTTATGTGATTTCATACGTTCTTTTGCTTCTGGTTTTATTTTTAGTACATCCTTACCACCAGCTATTGCAAGCGCTTCTGTTACTTCAATCCAATACATCAAACAACACTATGACGAACGAAAAAAGTATCTGGAACGTGTAAAACAACTTCGCCACTCTCTTGAAAATAAAGCCATTCCTTGTATTCCCAACGAAAGCCATATTATCCCTATCATGGTCGGCGATTCTCACAAGTGCACACAGATCTCTAATATTTTACTCAAAGAATTTGGTATTTATATACAACCAATTAACTACCCAACTGTGGCAAAGAAAAAAGAAAGATTACGCGTTACCCTTACTCCTTTGCACACTGATTCTGACATAGAGCATTTAGTTTCAAGTCTCGAAAACGTTTGGCAAAAAATGAATCGCTACGCATAATCACCTATGAAAAAAGATAAATAAAATTCAAACACTCTTGAAAACCTCAGATAAGGTGATGCTGTATGACATTCATGATCTTTTCGTCAAATTGGTGCAGTGACAGAAAATAACCAAGATAAAACTTCTTGATCCTCTATCAGTGGAGCAAGAGAGGTATACACGCGTCTATGGTAATCGTTACACCATTTTTTTTCTTCGTTAGTAAGAAGTTCAACAAGTATGAGTTTTCGATCTATAGGACAAAGAGTGAGCGTATTGAATCCAAGCATCAAACACTCACCATTATTAATCGTCTCTGGCTCAGAAACACAAAGAACATTTTCAATACGAATGCCAAAAGCACCACATCTATAATAACCAGGCTCATTCGAAAGAATCATACCAGGTAAAAGAGGCTCTTGATTCGTCCGAGAAATCCCTTGAGGACCTTCATGCACCGGCAAAAAAGAACCGACACCATGCCCGACACCATGGGCAAAGTCTGCACCATATTTCCATAGAAAAATCCGCGCTATACTATCAAGATCACAACCCCGTGTTCTTTGAGGGAATCGTGCTGTAGACACGGATATCATGCCTTTCAAAACCAATGTAAAATAGTATTTTTTTTCATAATCTACATCACCAATTGCTATTGTTCTTGTAATATCCGTCGTTCCATTCACGTATTGCGCACCGGAATCTAGTAATAACAATTCATCTTTCTGCAATAAGCGATTACTTTGCACAGTCGCCTGATAATGGATAATGGCGGCATGTGGGCCAGAAGCAGCTATCGTATTAAAAGCAATATCACGAAGAGGATTGCGCATCTTACAACCTATTTCCTCACGACATCTTTCCAATTTCTTGATTATATCAATTTCAGTAATTGTCTCTAAACTCTGAGAATAAAACCAAAAAAGAAAATAAACCATCGCCACACCATCTTGAATATGCGCCGTTTGCATACCCTCGATTTCAACTTTATTTTTAGTAGCACGTAATAAACAAGATGGATCCGAACCTTCAACCATCACTCCATTTTTTTGAGCAATCACTTTGAAAAATCGATAAGAAATCCATTTAGGATCGATAAGAATAGGCATACTTGTTCGTGCTAGACAAACAAGCCGAGAATCCATCATATCCATATCTAATACTATGGCTACAGCAGATAGCAATGCTTTCAATTGCTCATTAATATATTGTTTGTCAAAGAAAATTTCAGCTTTGCCATCGGCATAAAGGATCGCTCGAGATAATGGATACGGCGAACATGGAATATCAAATCCACGAATATTAAAAATCCACGCGATAGAAGAAGGATCACATATGAAAACCGCCCCTACTTCCTTTTGATGAAGGATCTTACAAATATCTCGAATTTTTTCTTGAGATTCTCTTCCTGCATACGCCATATCTTGCATTGCAACCTTACGATACAATCGCTGCGGACGATCTTTCCATAAAGAATCAATGGGATTATATGGCACATCTACTATAACCCCCTCTATTTTATCCAACGATTTTTGCAGTAAATCAACCTCGAAAGACGAATGTAATCGAGAATCCAACCCTAAACGAAGGCCTACGAAACCATGTTCTGATATCCAAGCATGAAGTGGTTCAATGGCAATATTCTTTATCGTAAATAATGCCGTATCTACCTCTTTTTCTACTTGGAGGGTATACCGTCCATCCACAAAAATAACAGATTTTTGACGCAATACAATTGCTATACCCGCTGATCCCGTAAAACCAGAAAGCCAAGCAAGTCTTTCGGAACCTTTATCTACAAATTCTCCTCTATATTCATCTACACGCGGGACAAGAAAGGCATCCATCCCCAATGAATCAAAGCACGATCGCAGATTGTGTACTCTTTCAAATGTTTTTGAGGGAGATGATTTCATTTCAAAAGACTGAAACATATTTTTTCCTCCAAACTGGTCTGATACCCTGAAAAAAATTTTACGTAAAAACCGTCGTTCATCACTTCATTTCCGGTTTGATGTGCAAACAATACCTCAAAAAAACACGAAACTAACTCAGAATAGTCTCCTCGAGAGATATAACCAATAAGAGGTTTGTATAATAGTAATTTTTAATCTTATAGAATACGTCATACACACTAGGTATGAGAAAAAAATGCCGATTTTCTACCATCCATTAAGACTGGAATTGTGAACAATAGTAATTGGTAAAAAAATATTTTTCTTCTACCGCAAAATACGCCGATACTGCTTCATTGCTCTTTTCACTCCATAAAAATCATTCACTACGATATATTTTCAGTCTCCACATCAATCAAATTCACTGGTCGAAATTATAAACCTCATCAGATTATTGATATTAAACTAATTAGATTGAATTTCAGAAGTAAATTATTAACTGATTTTTACTATGGTCTTCCGGTAAAGAGAAAATTAACCGTAGTAGCAAACATGAAATGTTCAAAAAAAAATAACTTACATTGGCTCGAAACTCCCCATAAGCAAGTGGATCTAAAATCTTTTGTTCCACCGTGGCACGAAGCGTTTCTACTCGCCCCTAATGTGCGTTTCACACGCACGCCCGAGAATGATCTCAATCGGTATCGCAATAATTCTACATTACAACAACCCAAAGAAACAGAGCATTCTATTGGCGATTATCTCCATACGAAAGCGGTAACAGAATCTTTAAAATCGACTAGTTCTCTCGTTTACTTAAAGAACCGATTTATGATGAATCGAAATTCTGTTGCCGATCAATTCAACTCACAAAAGACGCCACATAAGCTACATCTTGTGCAGAAGAATGGTTCCCATCCTGACCCAAATATGCAAAAAGAAACGATTGAACCTTCTTTAGATGTTATAGAAGAAGTAAACACGGACACGGCTAGCAACGTCTCAGACCAAATAAACCAAAATCCTGATACGCTATCTTGGTTGTCAGATTTCGCTTTTTTTGAAGGATTATCCACACCTCATTCTTTCCTGTCTTTCAATGATCATCATCAATACACACCCATACCTATACAATCAGCAGAAGATCTCTCAGATCACACAGATCTTGCTCCACACATGTCTACAGAGTACTTGCATAATAAAAAAATAAGAACTGATTCCACACCTACTACTGCAGGTGATCAACAAAAGAAATCTTCTATTGATCACAAACCTTCATCCTCTAATACAATGACTGAGCATATGTTTCAGGATACCTCACAAGAAATTGCTAAAGGACAAAAACAGTATGAACAACCATGCTCGTCCTTTCTTCAGGTACAATCAAATGTAAACTTACAAGGAATAACTCATGAAATTTTGGAAAAAAATGCTGGATCATTAGAAACAATCTTAGAAGAATTCGGCATTAAAGGAGAAATTATCAATGTGAATCCTGGGCCTGTAGTGACTTTATACGAATTTGAGCCAGCACCGGGTATCAAATCATCTAGAGTCATAGGATTAGCCGATGATATCGCGCGTTCTATGTCCTCTCTATCAGCTCGTGTCGCCGTCATCCCCAAACGCAATGCCATTGGTATTGAGCTTCCCAACGAAACTCGGGAAACTGTTTATCTTCGCCAAATCATTGAATCTCGATCTTTCTCACATTCTAAAGCTAATTTAGCTTTGTGCCTTGGAAAAACAATCAGTGGGGAATCTGTCATCGCTGATCTAGCAAACATGCCTCATATCCTCGTAGCAGGAACTACCGGATCTGGAAAATCCGTTGCTATCAATACAATGATTATGTCTTTGCTTTATCGTTTACGTCCTGATGAATGTCGCATGATTATGGTAGATCCTAAAATGCTAGAATTGTCGGTTTACGACGGCATTCCCCACCTCCTTACTCCTGTTGTCACAAACCCTAAAAAAGCTGTCATGGCTTTAAAGTGGGCAGTACGTGAAATGGAAGAGCGGTATCGCAAAATGTCTCACCTTTCTGTCCGCAATATCAAGAGTTATAATGAGCGTATTTCCACAATGTATGGGGAAAAACCACAAGGATGTGGTGATGATATGCGTCCTATGCCTTATATTGTCATTATCGTTGATGAAATGGCAGACTTGATGATGGTTGCTGGTAAAGAAATTGAGGGAGCCATTCAACGGTTGGCACAGATGGCACGCGCAGCAGGTATCCACTTAATTATGGCAACACAAAGACCATCCGTAGATGTTATTACTGGCACAATTAAGGCAAATTTCCCCATACGAATTTCTTTTCAAGTAACCTCAAAAATTGATAGTCGCACGATCTTAGGCGAGCATGGTGCTGAACAACTGCTCGGACGAGGAGACATGCTTTACATGTCGGGAGGAGGACGCATCCAACGCGTGCATGGCCCTCTCGTATCTGATATTGAAATTGAAAAAGTTGTTCAACATCTGAAAAAACAAGGATGTCCTGAATATCTTAACACTGTTACTACTGATACTGATACTGACAAGGATGGGAATAATTTTGATTCCGAAGAAAAAAAAGAACGTTCCAATCTCTATGCAAAAGCAGTGGATCTAGTAATAGACAATCAACGTTGCTCTACTTCTTTTATCCAACGTCGATTACAAATTGGATACAATCGTGCTGCTTTGTTAGTTGAACGTATGGAACAAGAAGGATTAGTAAGTGAAGCCGATCATGTTGGGAAAAGACATGTTTTTTCTGAAAAATTCAGCTAGATGTGATGTAAAATAATCGAGATATAATGTAATGCATTCAAATGAGCATGCTATCCATACTCTGTAGAAACATCAAATTTTTCATTTAATAGCATCTTCACAAAAATCACATAGTAAGAATCCCTTGTTGTTGTATTGGCAATTCAAATACTCTGCAAGATCAATAACATGGGGAATTGGGCTAGCTCTTTATAATAGAAACAGAGATTGATAGTAATTGATCTACATACTGACCGAGAGGTGTGACAATATTCATTCGCCTCTCCATTGCTTAAGTATATAATTATTAAAGATAAAACAACACTAACCTATAACCAAATAAACCGCTTCAAAAGAAGGATTTTCCATACCAAGGATCAAACTATCCTCCCTTAACAGGAGCAAAGGCGATACATGGTAGGAATCAATATCACAGATAGCAAGATATCTAAACT
This sequence comes from Candidatus Liberibacter asiaticus, assembly GCF_000590865.3. Taxonomy (NCBI): domain Bacteria; kingdom Pseudomonadati; phylum Pseudomonadota; class Alphaproteobacteria; order Hyphomicrobiales; family Rhizobiaceae; genus Liberibacter; species Candidatus Liberibacter asiaticus. The sequence goes on along the minus strand of NZ_CP010804.2, from coordinate 663,734 downwards.
GATTATAGTATTCTTGAGTAAGACTACAACTATTCCCTGATTGCAGTTTTCACACTAGTTTGCTAAAATCCAAAACGCCTGAGAATTAGCGGATTTTAATATTATAGTTATCCAAGAGACATGCATGTGTAGAAAAATTATCTTTGCACTTACTATTATTGCCATAGCATTTCAATCAATGGCTCTTAATTGCAACGAAACTTTAATGCAAGCCGATATGAATCAATGCACAGGAAATTCTTTTGCACTAGTAAAAGAGAAACTAGAAGCAACATATAAAAAAGTCTTAGAAAAAGTTGAAAAGCATCAAAGAGAATTATTTGAAAAATCACAAATGGCATGGGAAATATACCGAGGTTCTGAATGCGCCTTTGCTGCTTCTGGAGCAGAAGAAGGAACTGCACAATCAATGATTTATGCGAATTGTCTACAAGGACATGCCATCGAACGAAATGAGAAACTAGAATCCTACCTTACATGTCCAGAAGGCGATCTGCTCTGCCCATTTATAAATAATTGATGATTAGAAAGGATTTTACTCTCTCACCTTTGCATCATAATTAAGAATTTTCCCTCCTATTTCCTAATATCTCTGAGCTGATCAAAACATTTTTGCACCGCTAGATAGCAGGCATTAGAAGAAGTTTCGCATCTATCCCATCCTAGTGTACAAGAATGTCTATTACGTTCACGCCAGATCCAAATCACTTAGTGGGTTTCCGCTGTGCCAAGTGATTGCTGTACAACAGACAAACACGGTATACTCTACTGCTCTTGACTTTATGATACCTTAAAAGTCTTTTTTACCCCCGCATATCTCTCCATCTTACAAAAGAAAGAAAAAAGAAAACGGTACAATGAGAATAGGAAAGTCAATTGGCGTATTCTATACTGAACACTTAAAAAGAATCGGGATCCAACCAAAAAATAATCGGAATTCAATTGATATTTCAAATAAATACCGATAATATCAAACAAACATCTACGCTAGCTTTCATTGCTAAAATATTGCAATATAATCTTAAAATCACTGCTGAAATCTATCATCACAAAATGTTTTGTTTGCACTCATCCTGACTATATAAGCGCTTGATATATAAATTTCGATCATATTTAAAACCAAGAGAGTCCCATGTTTTAACCATATGTGCAGGCAACGGTGCTGTTATTTGTAATCTACCCCCTTCAGGGTGGGGTAAATCCATATAACGTGCATGAAGATATAATTTGTTTTGGATTGGACTGGTAAAATTTCCTTTAAAATTAGCGCAATACTTGTGATCTCCTACGATTGGACACCCCATATGAAGAGCATGAACCCGTAATTGATGTGTACGTCCTGTATGAGGTTGCATTTCCAACCAACAAAATTTTTGTGCAAAACAATCAATGACTTTAAAATGAGAAATTGCATAATTAGCTCCTTTCTCGTTTTGCTTTACTACGTGCACATAATCTCCTCCAATATGACTTTTTTTTAATAACCAATTGGCAATACATTCTTTTTTGTTTTTCGGAATTCCCCAGACTAATGACCAATATATTTTCTGAATCCTGCGCATCCGGAAAGATTCCGTAAGGTGTTGAGCTGCAGCACGCGTGCGCGCTACAACAAGTATACCAGAAGTTTCTTGATCTAACCTATGAGTAAGACGTGGTTTTTGTCCTTTAGAATCCACCCAAGATTTCAAAAAACCATCAATATGATAAGCAATACCCGATCCTCCTTGAACAGAGATTCCCGCAGGCTTATTGAAGACGTAGATCTTGCTATCTTCATACAGCAAAATGCTTTTTAGAAAATCCGAATGCTTGGTCAAATTCACAGATGAATCAAGAATTTTTTGTTCTTTTATTATATGATTTAAAGCATTAATAACAGGTGGAATACGTACCACTTGTCCAGATTGGATTCGATTATTAAATTTAACACGCTTTTTATCTACTCTTACCTGACCAGATCGTAAAATCTTCTGAAGATTTACAAAATTAATATGCGGATAATGATTCTTAAACCAGCGGTCAAGACGCATATTTTCTTCATCATTTTCCACCACTACATACTGAACATATGTCATCAAAGACATTACCTCATTCCAATGAGATTAATTTTTTTATTTACTTGGTCAATAAATACTGCGTTTCATATATAATTCAAAATAAATTTTCATTATTGTATATGCCAGTCTATTTTAAAATTGATACTCTTTTTCATATACATGGCTCATCCTAAAAATCATAGTTTAAGAATATAAGTACTTTTATAAATTATAGCTGTTTACCACAGATTACAAAACGTTATACTACGATTATGTTTGTGTTAGCGCATATATCGGATATTCATCTCAGCTATTCTCCATCTTTTTTCGAACTATCCCCGAAAAGAATCATCGGATTAGTCAATTGGCACTTCAATAGGAAAAAATACTTTTCGAAAGAAGTGGCTAACTTGTTAATCAATGACATTTTGTTGCATAACGTTGATCATGTTTCCATCACAGGCGATATTGTCAATTTTACGTGTAACAGAGAAATATTTACGTCTACCCATTGGCTGAGAAGCATCGGCAATCCTCATGATATATCAATTGTTCCAGGTAATCATGATGCTTATATAAGCGGAGCAAAAGAAAAATCCTTGCACGCATGGAAAGACTATATCACTAGTGATACCACCTGTTCCACAGGGAAAAAATTATTCCCTTATTTGCGCATACGCAACAATATTGCTTTGATTGGGTGTTCAACTGCAATAGCTACCCCACCTTTTAGTGCTAATGGATATTTTGGACAAGAGCAAGCTCATGCTACATCCAAACTTTTGCGAAAAGCAAATAAAAAAGGGTTCTTTCGCATCATCATGATGCACCACCCACCTGTTTTAGATACAAGCTCTCTATACAATCGCATGTTTGGTATTCAAAGATTTCAAAAGATGATTTGGCATGAAGGGGCAGACTTAATACTACACGGGCATACACATCTCAATAGCCTTCACTGGATAAAAAATGAGAAAAAGCTGATACCAGTCGTAGGGATAGCATCGGCTTCTCAAAAAGTACATTCTAACAAGCCACAGGCATCTTATAATCTATTTTATATCGAAAAAAAGAACGAGTATTGGACATTAGAAGGAAAACGTTACACCCTCTCGCCAGATTCTCTCAGCATTCAAAAAGATTATTCAGATATTTTTTATGATACTCTTGTCTTATAAGCTAATGGTGTATAGAATAGTTTCATCTATTTTTTCTGGACAATCACTCGTCTACGAAAAAATCCTATTTGAAATTGAATTCTTGGGGGATCATCATAGATATGCGTGCTTTATCTTCTTTAAAGAAAATTATCCTCTTTAATGTTGAGCTATAAATATCGTAGTAATGATGTGCGAATATTCTCAAATGTCTAGAATATCCATCTGCTTATTCGTAATATATTCCCCATTAGACGTGAAAACATGCAACAGACATTAGATAATTGCTCTTCTATAAAAATTTCATTGTTATCCGATAGCACAGCAGAAGGAAGAATAGATAGATGGTTAGCCACCAGTTTAAAAGAGCAATTTTCAAGATCTTACGTTAAAATACTCATCCTCAATGGCTTTATTAGCATTAATGGCATGGTTTCCAAAAATCCAAATAGAAAAGTTGTTCCTGGGGACAGTTTCTTGATTACTGTTCCTGCAGCACAAAAATTAAATATTGCTCAAGAAAACATCCCTCTTGATATCTTATATGAGGATGATGATATAATTGTCATCAACAAACCAGCAGGTCTCGTGGTACATCCTGCACCTGGTAATTGGACGGGAACTTTGGTCAATGCACTTTTATATCACTGTCATAATAATCTTTCTAGCATCAATGGCGTAAAGCGCCCTGGAATTGTCCATAGACTAGATAAAGATACAACAGGAGTCATGGTAGTCGCCAAAAATGATCTTGCACATCAAAAACTTTCAGAACAGTTCGTTGATCATGGAAAGAGTACAAGATTAAAACGTGCCTATTATGCAATGGTATGGGGAATACCGTTACCAGATTCTGGGATAATTAACGCTCCTCTAGGACGTTGCAAATCGAACCGCTTACGACGTGCTGTAAAAGGAATAGACGATAAAACAGCAGATAGTGCTATCACGCATTACCAAACAATCGAAATCTATAATAAAAACTCTAATTTTGCAGTCTCCTTATTAAAGTGTCATTTAGAAACAGGGAGAACACACCAAATTCGTGTACACATGGCTCATAAAGGAAATCCACTAATTGGCGATCCTTTATATGGAAAAGGGTTTAAAACAAAAGCAAATATCGTTAATAACAATGCAAAAAGTGCTATTTTATCCCTTGCACGGCAAGCATTGCACGCGCATTCCTTGTCATTTAGTCATCCTCGTAACAATCAAGATATGGATTTTCAAGTGCCTATTCCCGAAGATATGTTAACTGTAATCCGAAAATTAAACGAAAAGTAAAATATCATATCTATAATCCAGTTCCCATATGCATAATTAATTTTCTAATCAAATAAAGGAAATACCCCTCGATAAAAAAGTGTGCGTTGTGTATTATGATCTTGATTAAATAGAGAATACTTGACGAAACAGAAGGCAAATAGTCTCATGAACCGTAAAAACATGTCTATAATAGTAAATGGCGAAATTGGACTCAGTCGTTATATTCACGAGATACGAAAAATTCCTATGTTGGAAAAACAAGAAGAATATGTGCTTGCTAAAAGATATCGTGAGCATGGTGATTTAAGCGCTGCACACAGATTAGTGACAAGCCATCTCAGGCTTGTCGTCAAAATTGCGATGGGTTATCGCGGTTATGGCTTGCCTATCAGCGAAGTCGTATCCGAAGGCAATATAGGGCTGATGCAGGCAGTTAAAAAATTTGATCCAGAACGTGGTTTTCGTCTTGCTACATACAGCATGTGGTGGATTAAAGCCGCAATGCAAGAATATATTTTGCGTTCATGGTCACTAGTGAAAATAGGAACCACAGCTAATCAAAAACGTCTTTTCTTCAATTTACGACGTCTAAAAGGACATCTACAAGCTATAACTGATAACAATTTAAAACCGGAACAAGTCGTTGCCATCGCTAAAAAACTTAATGTTTCGGAATCAGAAGTAATTTCGATGAATTGTCGCCTAGCTGGAGACGAGTCTCTCAATGCTCTCATCAATTCTTCAGACAAAAATTCTAGCCAATGGCAAGATTGGTTAGTATATGATCACGATGGCCAAGAACAAGTACTTATTGAAAAAGAAGAACGAAAAAATCGTCGTAACATGCTTACCCGTTCTATGTCTGTATTAAATCCCCGAGAAAGAAGGATTTTTGAAGCACGACGTCTGCAAGAAAATCCTGTAACACTTGAGAATTTATCATCTGAGTTTGAAGTAAGTCGCGAACGCGTACGACAAATAGAAGCACGTGCTTTTAAGAAAGTACAAGAATCAATACAAAAGCAGGTAGAGCTATCGTCTTCTCCCCCCCTACTACAAAAACCGAGATATTGAAAAAATAGCAGTAATAAATAAAAAAAATTCAGCACAAAGATATTGTAGCGGTGGATGCGCGTTCACAATAAAAGTACTATTTTTCAGTTATTAGAACGATTTTCCCACTGCATGATTGCAGATTTGAAGATGTCTGCGCCCTTTTTCCCCTTGTCTATAGTGAATAATATTTTCTGACCACTACGGTACGTAATGGGGATATCTATAAACCGATATTCTTCTAGAATTTTCGAATTTCTAAAAGGATCTTCCTCAGAACCCTTTAAAGAAATCAAATAAGAGTTTTTAGAAATTACGAAAATATTGGAATCGATCAAAACACTTGGGCTATTGTCTGTTTTTCTCATAGAAATTCGTCGCAAATCTACAACAGCATCCTGACTTTCCTTAGGAAAAGAAAACATAATTTCCATTACATGTGTTATAGATAAAGATATATCAGCATTGCATTTTAGAGTCATAGATGCCGAAAATGCATTGTCAATCATAGGAATATCACCTTTGATGACTAAACCTTTTAATCCTTGAGATTTTTCTTGTTGCAGCGACCATAATATCTTACCTGATAAAATAGAAGATTGCCCCCTACCTTTATTGATAAAGACTCGACCTTCCCCTATGAGAGGATTCCCTTCTTCTATTTCTTTTTTCCCTAAAACAAAAGTACTATTTTCATCTCCACCTATATAGTTTTTGAATGCAATATTACTAGTATTTGCAAAATCAGCCACAGGAATAGTAGATGGACCGACATCCACTTCAGATCCATCTTCTAACAATCTGCGCGTAATTTTCGGACGAATCCCCGAAAAAACATTTTTCTTATCTACATTGCCTCCATCTAGCGATTCTCTTCTTAAAAAATGCGTAATACTGCCTTTACTTTTCCCAATAGAATAAGATACTCCTATTGCCATACCCAACAATATAATCAAGAAAACAAAATATTTGAATAAATGGTGCTCTGACAATGCCGAGTAAAAAGATAGTAACCCGCGTGTTTTATTGAAAAAATAGTTATGTACCGACCAAAATATCGAACCAGTCGGAAAAGAAAAAATGCCTGCTAATTTTCCCCTTCTCAAACGGCTTTTATCGTGTTCAATAGCAGCAACTGGGGAAACAGATGAATCATATTCATGCTGTGTATTAACTGAGAAACTCAAAATCTCCCTTAATCTACAAGAAAAGTTTTTTGGAGAAAGGTTCGTATTTGTTCTACTTTTTCCTTGAACAGACAATATATTCGCTAATTTTTTATGCTTATTACTCCGCAAAATAGAAGAAATAGATCTTAAACGAGGTTCAAGAAAAATATTCTCTTTAGAAGTAACACTACTCTTAGGAATGTCCGATTCCTTATCCTGCTTCGAAGTATGCAAAGACTTCTGATTCTGCTTTTCTACTTGTAGGATTGCTTGTTCTAATTTGTTAAATTGACGTTCCAAAATCTCCTTAGGAAGACGCGGTTTCATAGATTCTAAGCGTCGAGCAACGGAATTCCGAGCGTGCTCATATATATGAGAACGCCTTTCAGGAGTATTCTCAGGTAAATTATCCACAGCACGTTGAATTACTAATATAAAATCTACCATCTATCACATTTCTACTATCTCAATGTAGCACCAATAAATAAATCGATACCAAAATAATTTAATCTTCGAATGGGTTAGACATAATTAGGGTATTTTCCCTCTCTGGGCCAATGGATAATAAAGCAACTGGCACTTCCAATACCTCTTCTATTTTTCGTATGTAATTCCTCGCTTGTATAGGAAGATCAGCGAAGACACGCATACCAGCAGTAGACTGCTTCCATCCCTCTAATATCATATATACAGGTTCAAAACGAGTATGATATATAGAGTCATCCGGCAAAAAATCTACTTCACGACCATCCATTCGATATCCCACACAAATTTTCAATTCATCAAGACCATCAAGAACGTCAAGTTTTGTTAAAGCTATTCCTTTAACGCCATTGATAATGACAGAACGACGTACTGATGCTAAATCCAACCAACCACAGCGACGTTGTCGATTAGTCACTGTACCAAATTCTTTTCCAACTTCTTTTAAAAAATCACCAGTTTGATTCTTTAATTCAGTGGGAAAAGGCCCTCCACCAACACGTGTCGTGTAAGCTTTAACTACCCCAAGCACATATCCCAAAGAACCGGGAGAAATCCCAGACCCAATAGATGCTTGTGCAGACATTGTATTAGAAGATGTTACAAAAGGATAGGTTCCATGATCATTATCCAACAGAAAACCTTGTGCCCCTTCAAAGAGAATATGTGCCCCTTTGCGAGATTCACGTTCAAGCAGAGACCATATAACATCCATAAAAGGGAGAATTTTTTCTCGTGCATACATCAATTCTTCCAATATCGTCTTATATAAAACCTCTTTTTCCCCAAAAGAACGTCTCAACGCATTATGATGCAATAATAACTGTTCAATTTTTTTTGAAATATGCTCCACATCAGTGAGATCCATCACACGAATGGCACGTCGTCCGACTCTATCTTCATAGGCTGGGCCAATACCTCTTTGTGTTGTCCCAATATGGGCACCGCATGGGGAAAGCGCACCTTCTCGCAACATATCAAGATCCCTATGAATCGATAATATTAGCGATGCATTATTAGCAATACGCAAATTATTAGGGGTTACACAAATTCCCTGATGCGCTAAACTTTCAATTTCAGATATAAAAGCATGTGGATCTACTACCACACTACTTCCTATAATGGACATCTTATCAGGACGCACTACCCCTGATGGAAGGAGAGATAACTTATAAACGATATCATTAACTTTTAAAGTATGGCCAGCATTATTCCCTCCCTGAAACCTTACAATAACGTCAGCATTTTCTGAAAGCCAATCTACAATCTTTCCTTTCCCTTCATCACCCCATTGTAAGCCAACTACCACTACATTCGTCATTCAGAATCTCTTTCTTCTTATTATCTGATCCAAAACAAAATCCCTAATGATAGAGATAGTTTCTATGAAAATTTTAATCCTTAATCTTATTTAATCACAAAAAAATTGCGATATAAAATACTAAGGCAATAGTCTCATCACAATTCATCATCCATATTCATTTTTCTTGAAACAGACTTCACTTATCCCTCTTTCCAGATATAGTTAATTTAGTAAATATATACAGATGATTGTAAAGATCACAAAAATTATCTACACTGAAAAAAAGGGTTGCTAGAACAATAAATATATGACATTAGTCTCTCTCAGAGAAATATTTTGCGTTTAGGTGAAATCGTTCGATAAATCTGTAAGCGGGTGTGGCGGAACTGGTAGACGCGACGGATTCAAAATCCGTTTTTGGCAACAAAGTGTCGGTTCGATTCCGACCATCCGTACCATTGAGCTATAAGTAGAAAAAATTGTTTTTCTATGATTTAAAATGTTCCTAAAGTATATTTAAGGATAGGGTTTTTATAAAAATAACAAATGGGTTACAATCTTAAAAATCTTCGAGTATTATTCTATTCCCTAGTAGTAGAGTAGCGGACTATCAGCTATCGTCTCGAACTTGGAATGGCGCCTAGGTATTATTAAAATATAAATTCATTGAAATAACGACGGGGATACCTCAATGTTCCTCAGAAACCATAACTATTATAATCCCAAACTAGCACTAAACCTGCTTCTCTAACCTAAATGCCCTCTTAAATAACTAACACTAGAATATTAAAGAGCTATAAAAATATTTAGGGAACTTGCGATAAAAGAAAAAGCAACTAGCCACCACAATAGCAGATCTAATATCTTCTATTCCTCCTTTAAAAAAATACTACTGAATACGCCTACGCAAACAGGATAAATCAACTAACAATTGTTCCATTTGAAACCTTTGATCAACATCACAGATATTATTAAGATCCGAACAAACTTCATCGATACGCTTCTCCAATGCTTGAAGACAAGCATTATCCATCGGGAGAATGGTTTCACTTAAAACCGTACAGTGCGATGGTACTATATCACAAATCCCCCCAATCACCACATAACGATGAATCTCTTCACATGAAAGACTGATCGTAACAATTCCAGATTTTATTGTAGTCAAAACAGGAGCATGACCAACAAGAACGGTTATATCGCCTAACTCAGAAGGAAGTACAACAGATTGAACTTCTCCAGAAAAAACACATTTTTCCGGAGAAACTAATTCAAAGTGCAAATCGTTTACTAGAGACATGATATCCTATACAAAATTTAAAAAATAATTTAAATTACCTCAGCCTTTTTTACAGCCTCATCTATTGATCCTACCATATAGAACGCAAGCTCTGGTAAATGATCATATTCACCCTGTACTAATCCCTTGAATCCTCTAATTGTCTCTTCTAAAGAAACAAATTTACCCGGCAATCCTGTAAAAGACTCAGCCACATGGAACGGCTGTGACATAAAGCGTTCTAACTTACGGGCACGAGCAACAACCAATTTATCTTCCTCTGATAGCTCATCCATACCAAGAATTGCAATAATATCTTGAAGAGACTTATATCGTTGCAAAATCTCTTGAACTCTACGTGCGACGTCATAATGCTCTTGTCCCACAATATCTATCTCTAACATACTAGAGTTTGAATCAAGCGGATCAATAGCTGGGTAAATGCCTTTTTCTGATATTTGACGCGATAAAACAGTCGTTGCATCAAGATGTGTGAAAGACGTAGCCGGAGCAGGATCAGTTAAGTCATCTGCAGGGACATAAATAGCTTGCACAGAAGTAATAGAACCCTTCAAGGTTGTTGTGATACGCTCTTGTAATTCTCCCATTTCCAAAGCGAGAGTGGATTGATATCCCACTGCTGATGGTATACGCCCCAACAAAGCCGAAATTTCCGAATTCGCCTGAGTAAATCGAAAAATATTATCTACAAAAAATAGAACATCTTGTCCTTGATCCCTAAAATGCTCAGCAACTGTCAAACCTGTCAAAGCAACTCGAGAACGAGCTCCTGGAGGCTCGTTCATTTGACCATAAAGTAACGAACATTTAGATCCTACAGCAGAGCCATTATTTTTTCTTGGATCAATATTCACTTTTGAATCAATCATTTCATGATACAAATCATTCCCTTCGCGAGTACGCTCACCAACGCCAGCAAAAACCGAATAACCACCATGCGCTGTTGCAACATTATTGATTAATTCCATGATTAATACCGTCTTCCCAACTCCTGCACCACCAAACAGCCCTATCTTCCCACCTTTTTGATAAGGAGAAATAAGATCTATCACTTTAATGCCTGTTGTCAGAATACTAGCATCTGTAGATTGCTCTGTATAAGAAGGAGATGGCTGGTGGATGGCACGCTTCTCTGAAGAGATAATGGCACCTTGATCATCAACAGGCTCTCCAATGACATTCATAATACGACCCAAAGTAGCCTCTCCAACAGGAACAGTAATCTGTGTGCCAGTATCAATTACACAATCGCCTCGGCTCAAACCATCGGTTCTACTCATAGCAATACATCGAACTGTCTTTTCCCCTAAGTGTTGAACGACTTCAAATACAATACGAGAACCTTTATCGCTTGTTTCCAGAGAACTAAAAATTGGCGGCAAAGAATTCACAAACACAACATCCACAACAGCTCCCATAATCTGTTGTATTCTTCCAACACTCTCGGTTTTGGCTTTAGTAGTCATAAGGCTATTCTCTCTTTTCTCTTCTCCATTTCTTATCTTACACTACCTCCGCCCCTGCAATTATTTCAATAAGCTCGGTAGTGATCCGCATTTGACGCTGCCGATTATATGACAAAACTAAATTATCAACCATCTGACCAGCATTACGAGTAGCATTATCCATAGCGGTAATTCTTGCCCCTACTTCACTCGCTTTATTCTCTAAAATAATCCAAAATACTCGAGATGAAATACTTCGAAGCACAATGTCATCTAACACTGAATATAAGGTAGATTCATAACGATAAACAGATAAAATGTCTTGTTGTTTCTGCTCTAAATCCTGACTCCAATCTACTGGAATTATCTTCGATATAATCGGAATCTGTTGGATAATTGATTTAAACTCTGAATATATAAAAAAACAAAGATCAAAAACATTACTTGTGAAAAGAGATGTAATCTGACGCGCAATACCATGTGCTTGAACGAAATCTACTCCTTTTTTAGAGGATAACTCTATAGAATCAATGATCATGGAAGAAAACTCTTTACGCAATCCCTCATATCCTTTTCTGCCTATGATCAAGAGCTTGATTTCCTTACCCTCCGCGATGAATTCTTTAATACGATCTCGCGCAAAACGAATAATCTGAGCATTAAAACCACCACATAATCCCTTTTCTGCTGTACAAATAACCAGCAGATACACCTTATCCTTTCCTGTCCCTCTTACGAAAGGAGAAGGATATTCCTGAAAATGTTCGCCAACAACGCATTTCATAAAAAAATCTTTTATATGGAACTGATAGGAAGAAGCATTTTGAATAGCTTCCTTTGCTCGACGCAACTTAGTGACCGAAATCAATTGCATAGCCTCAGTTATCTTCTGAGTCTCCTTCACAGAATGTATACGACTTTTAAACTCTTTCAGCGAAGTCATGATCTAATATTCACCTGAATCTCAATTAAAATCTTCTAAAAACACTTTAATTTCATTTATTAATTTACTTCGAATATCATCAGTTAAGACTTTTTGTTTTCTGATATCTTCCAAAATGTCTTGCGATGAAACCCGCATATGGGATAAAAAATTCGTCTCAAATTTTCTTACTTGAGATACTGCAACTTCATCAAGGCATCCACTTATCCCAGCGAATATCATAACCACTTGCTCTTCCATTGCTAATGGAGAAAATTGCGGTTGCTTTAAAAGCTCCGTGAGCCTTTCACCTTTACTCAAAAATTTTTGGGTAGAAGAATCAAGATCAGAAGAAAATTTAGAGAAAGAAGACATCTCACGATATTGAGCTAACTCTCCTTTCACGGCACCCGAAACCTGCTTCATAGCTTTAACTTGAGCAGCAGAACCAACACGCGAAACCGACAATCCAATATTAATAGCTGGGCGAATACCCTGATAAAATAGCTCTGTTTCTAGAAAAATTTGCCCATCTGTAATAGATATAACGTTTGTTGGAATATACGCAGAGACATCATTAACCTGCGTCTCTATCACAGGTAACGCCGTAAGAGACCCTGCCCCTAATGCATCGGACATTTTCGCAGCTCTTTCTAACAAGCGCGAGTGCAAATAGAACACATCCCCTGGATAAGCTTCCCTTCCAGGAGGTCGACGCAATAGAAGAGATAGTTGACGATAAGCAACTGCGTGTTTTTGCAAATCATCATATGCAATCAAAGCATGATAGCCATTATCACGAAAATACTCTCCCATAGCACAACCTGCAAAAGGCGCTAAGAGTTGCATTGGCGCAGGATCAGAAGCGCTTGCTACAACTACAATAGAATAACTTAACGCTCCTCGATCCTCCAAAGCTTTAACAAATCGAGCGACTGAAGAACGCTTTTGACCAATTGCTACATAAATACAATAGACTTTATCTTTCTCTGATCCTTTGTCATGAGAAGATTTTTGATTTAAAAAAGTATCTAAAATAATTGACGTTTTCCCAGTTTTCCTATCGCCAATTATTAACTCACGTTGACCACGACCTATGGGAATAAGAGAATCTATCGCTTTGATACCAGTTGATAATGGTTCACATACAGATTGACGTTGTATAATCCCTGGCGCATCTGCTTCAGTGCAAGATCTTTGCTCACACTTAATCGGACCTTTACCGTCAATCGGATTACCAAGTGCATCAACGACACGACCCAGCAATTCTAAACCAACCGGAACATCAACAATACGACCTGTACGCTTTACAATATCTCCCTCAGAAATTTCTTTATAAGAGCCGAGAATTACGACACCAACGTTGTCTACTTCCAAATTGAGCGCCATTCCATAAACTCCATGGGAGAATTGCACCATTTCTCCAGCCCTAATATTATTCAGACCATAAACACGCGCAATACCATCTCCAATAGAAAGAACCCGACCTATCTCAGAAAACTCTGAATCATTACCAAAATCTTTAATCCTTTTTCTTAGAATATCAGAAATTTCTGCAGCATGGATATCCATTAGTCAACCTCTTTCAATATACAACCAAGCTTTAATAATTGCGTACGCAAAGATGCATCAATTTGATGAGCACCAATCTCCACAATAAAACCACCCATAAGCGCCGAATCTTCCATTACATCCAATATAACAGTCTTACCAACTATCTTCTCCAAACATTCCCCCAGCTTATTCTGCTGGAGTAAAGATAAACCACTAAATGCCCTGACAAAAGCCATTACCTCATTGCGATAATACATACAGACTGCCCGAAAGGACTTTATGATTGCCGGTAAAACCGATAACCTTCCATTAGCCACCAAAATTCGCAAAAAATTTGCCGTTATAGCACAAAAATGAGCGTCTTTTACCAAATCATCTATAACCGATCGCCGATCCTTCATAGAAAAAAGGGGATTATGAATAAAAAATCTCAAATCCGCAGATTCCATAAGGAGCGCCTCTAAACGCGATATATCGTCTGAGACAATATCTAAAACACCTTCTTCATTAGACACGCCAAACAAGGAATGAGAATATCTACCTGGAACATCCGAAAAAAGAGCAAATGAATGAGACACCAACACTATATCCTTTAAAAAACATAGGACTTAACAATTTAACAAATCAACAGAATATTTGGAAACAGAAAATATTCACCTCAAAAAACACTAAGATTGCTTACAACCAGTAATCCGATCTCATGCACAACACAAAGAGACACAAACAATCCCATTGTACTTAAAATAAAAGAAAATCTCTAGAGATATAATCCCAAACTACTACTTATTATACGAAACATCAGAAATAGTCTATCTTATTTGTATTCTGATCATATCAAATCCAAATACCATTATGATAGCAATATCTCTATAGCATATAAGCGATATAAATCCATACTAAAAATTTATGCTCAGAACACTGCAGCAAACAAACAAACAAACAAACAAACAAACAAACAAACAAACAAACAAACAATATTCTATACAATGACTATATTGAACTCAAATTACCATCTTTTGCCATCAGTCACTCACACGATGCAGAAAATTATAAAAAATTTTGTGGATCAATATCAAATTGTACACGCAACGCATTTGATCTTTTAATAGTATTATCATACATCTGAGAGAAAAAACCTTGCAAATTAGAATTACGCTTCCCATGAATTAAGAGGCGAAAACGATATCGACCTCGCACCATAAATAATGGCGATTCTGCCGGACCAAAAACTACAATATCAGACGATCTGGGAGCGTGTTCTTTTAGATTATATGCGTAATTTTCTACTTCTTGATACTTTGTCCCTGAAATAATCACAGCAGCCAAACGCCCAAATGGAGGCAAATTCACTGATTCTCTCGCACGGATTTCAGATTCATAAAAAGAATCAGCATCCCCTGAAACCAATGCCTGCATAACCGGATGCGTTGGTTGATACGCTTGAATTAGCCCAAGACTCTTGAGACCAAACCGACCAGCACGACCCGTGACTTGTGATAATAACTGAAAAGTCCTTTCAGAAGATCGCAAATCCGCATTGGTAAGACCAAGATCACCATCGACAACTCCAACCAAAGACATTCGTGGGAAATTATGACCTTTTGCAACTAATTGTGTCCCAATAATAATATCAATCTCTCCTTTGGCAATTGCGCTTAATTGCAATTGCAATCTTCCCCCCCCCCCTTCTAAATCCGAAGATAGAATAGAAATTCGAGCTAAAGGAAAATACTCGCATACCTCTTCAGCAATGCGCTCTATTCCAAAACCACAAGCAATCATTTTTCCAGACGAACCACAGACGACACAAGACTGCGAATAAATCGCACTGTGACCACATTGATGACAATATAATTTTTTCTTAGAGCGATGTTCTACTAACCAGCAAGAACAATGAAGACATTTCAGGCGATTACCACATACCTGACATAACGTCAATGGCGCATATCCTCGGCGATTTAAAAAAAGTAAGGTCTGCTCATTCCTTGCTAAAGTATGCCTTATACCATCAATCATTTCTGGCGAAAGAGATTTTCCTTGTGCTATCGTTTGACCTCTCATATCAATCACTTGCAAATGGGGCAAAGCACTATTACGATATCTCGTGGATAAATGAACAGAATGGTAGCGCCTAGATATCCCGTTCACACGACTCTCTATAGACGGAGTAGCCGAAACAAGAACAACAGGAAATGATTCAATCTTTCCACGCACAATCGACATATCGCGAGCGTTATACAAAATACCCTCTTCCTGTTTATACGAGATATCATGCTCTTCATCTATCACAATGAGACCTAATTTTTTAAAAGGGAGAAATAAAGCAGATCTCACTCCAACAATCACAGATATAGCTCCTCGCGCTACCTGCCTCCAAATTTTTTCACGCATACTTGTAGAAAGAGAAGAATGCCATTCTGCGGGCTTGACGCCAAAACGCTTTTGAAAACGCTCTAAAATAGCCGATGTTAAAGAAATCTCTGGCAATAAAATCAACACCTGTTTCCCCAAATGTAAAACAGCAGCAACAATCTCTAAATAAACTTCTGTTTTGCCAGAACCTGTCACTCCACTGATCAGTGAAACAGCAAAGCCTTTCGTACATAACGGAACAACTTGTTCAACCACATCTTGTTGATTCTTATCCAATATTGGCAAAGAAAAATATAGATTAGGCGAATCAACAACAGGAGAAATAACTTCAAAAATTTGTTTAATAACTCCTTGTGCTTTTAATCCATCAATCACGTGAGAGGATACCTGAGAAGCACGTATTAAATCTCTTTTCTCCCATATCTTCCCATCTTTTATTTTGTCCAATACACGAAGACGTGCGACCGTATTAATCCGAGGAAAAATACCAGTAAATTGAATTTTTTCTTCCATTTTTTCTGTTTCAGAAAGAGCTGAAACAACCATGCGTGCCACTAATCCCATGGGAGAAAATGTGTAATCAGCAACCCATTTTACAAATTCACACATCTGCCGCGACAATGGGGGACAATCAAAAACGTATTCAATAGGACGTAATTTCAGACTATCAATCTTGTATTTTTCTTCTGAATTATACCATACTATTCCAAGAACAGTACGCGACCTGAGAGGCACTCGTACGATAGATCCTAATTCCACCTTCATTGCACTTGGAACCGAATAAATATATGGACCAGAAACTGCTTGTAATAGCAGTATGATAACACGAGAACAAACCACTCCTTCCACAGAGGATCCTGATGAAGCCACAGTTAAATCTCCTACTATATAAGCCCAGCTTGTTTTGAATACACATAAAAAATAACTTTAATATTTGACTCAAATGATCCAATGGATCAAAAATATAATTAATCGTGCGAGTATCAAAACATTCCAAAATCAATTTTTCAATAAAAATTGATCCAAATAGATCTGCAAGATCTAAAGTATAAAATAAAATTATGTATTATGGATATTATAGTTTAACAATATAAATTTGGAATTTTGATCAAAAGCACCAAAATGATAAACACCTATAGACAACAATCCACGTATACTATATATATAAACTTATAAACCCTTGATTATAAAATATTTATTATACTTGATCTTACCCTAACTAGCATCACTACAATTAAAGATTGTTATTATTACAAAACCTTATCGTCCCTATGATAGAAAGATAAAATTTTCTATTTATAATATTTCTATGAATATTAAGTACCTTCTAGGTTGTTTCTACTAACGACGTGTTCAGAGCAAGCGGAAGAATTGACACATATATGAGGAATGCTATCATCATATTTTTCTGATGTGAACGCTGCATACTACATTTCTTTGTCTGGGAATAAAAAAGATAAGATAAAAGCATTAAAAAATGCATTGATGACTTAGAATTAAGCGTATCAAGGCTGGAGCAATAAATACCTGAACCTGACGGCACTTATTAAATTCTCACTGTTGTTTATCATATCCTTTCCTAACGAAAAAGATAGGAGAGAATTAATTTCGACCGCCCTTAAAAGAACATGAAGAGAAAAACTTGCCCTTAAAGCTAACCTGTCTGCTCTTTATAGCTTGCCCTGTTAAAATAATCGTTTTTATAGAATCGATAGGGAATAGCAATAACCATATTCCCCATATTGAAAAGAGTAAAAAAAACACCTTCTGGTTAATTATACAAAATCGATTATATTTTTATTCTATACACGCTTCCTCAACGTGTATTTAACGCATCTTGTATTAATTCAATTCACCTGATTACTCTTTTGATAACATACTGAAGCAAAGCTATTGCTCTTACTACAAGAATTCTGCCAGCTCTCTTTTGACAATGACTTTATAAAAAATATCGAAAATTCATCATCCAAAAACAACTAACCTGCATTAAAAATTTTTTTAATGCTAGAACGATTGCGCACTAAACACTCAATAGAATATTGAGTCAATACATCAAAAAAAGCATTAAGCGCTTTCCGCAATACGGAAGTCAAGCCACAGCTTCCAACCAAAGGACAATCAATCTTATGACTCGCAAAACACTCCGCAACAAAAAAAGATTCCTCCGTCGCTTTGACTACATCTAAAATAGTAATTTGATCCGCTGGACGACAAAGACGAACCCCTCCTCTTCTGCCCCGCACAGTCTCAACTATACCCGCTTTTACAAGAGGCTGTAAAATCTTAAATAAAAAGAGCTCTGATATGCAACAAGCTTCAGCAATCTGCGATATGCGATTGGGATAATCGTTATGAATGGCACAATACATCAAAACACGTATTCCATAATCAGTTCGCTTCGTCAGATGCATTTTCTTACCCTTACTATCCCTGATGACAATCGACTGAATACCTCACCAAGGGATATATACCTGTCCTTCTGAAAATAACAAGTCGTATATCTCAATGAAATAATGAAGAAAGGATGACCAAAATCATCCTTTCTTTCTTATCTTTATAATCGCATACACATCATGATAACATCATGCAGCGACGGATTTTTTCTTCTCTTCAATCATTTTTGTAGATTCCTGAGGAGATTGTGAAATCTCAATACGACGCGGTTTCATCCTTTCTGGAACACTACGCAATAATTCTAGATACAAAAGCCCATTTTCTAGGGATGCAGACATGACCTCCACGAAATCAGCAAGTTGAAAACGACGCTCGAAAGCACGCTTTGCTATACCACGGTGCAAATATTCCACTGTTTCTTTCTCTTCCGATTTCTTCTCTCCTCTAACCATTAGGATACTAGAATCAACCTCTATGGTGATTTCAGAAGGATGAAATCCAGAAACAGCAATTGTTATTCTATAGGCATTTTCACCTGTACGCTCTATATCGTAGGGAGGATAAGCAGAGGTCTGGCTAGGAGCACCTAAACCATCCAACATCGAAAGAACAGTATCATATCCAACTGCAGAATTATAAATACGGGAAACATCTAAACGCATAACGTCCTCCTTATGAAGCGACTATCTTATTAAAACCATCTTATCCTTCGTCAATTCCCAATGAAGAATAAGAGACGCAGATCCTATAAGGCATCTACAATGGTGATATAGTGTCAGTGCCCAAAATTTTCAAGATATCGTATCAAATCACAAAGAATAAAAATCACACCGATAGCTAAGTCTATCATGTTCAACCACCTTAGAAAGGCGCTTGGCACTCAGAAGAATACACTTATCACTTCATACCAAGATGTTCTACAATCAAGTGACACAACCTATCTGCCACTTCCGCTTTAGGTAATTCAGGATATTCCTCTATTTTATCTGGAAAGACAATACTTACCTTATTCCACTCTTTCCCCACGAATCCAGTGTCTGGCAAAATACAATTTGATACAATAAAATCCGCTCCTTTGTTTAATAATTTTTCCCGAGCATTCTGCTCAATACACTGTGTCTCAGCCGCAAATCCTACAACAATAGACGGGCGGCATTGATGATGTCCTATAATTTTGAGTATATCAGGATTCTCCATAAGATCTATTCTCATAGTATCACCTATGTCTTTCCGTTTTATTTTTGTCCCCGCAATCTTAGGGAATCTCCAATCTGATACTGCAGATACCATCACTGCTATATCTACCGGCAATGCTTTCAAAACTTCTTGCAACATATCCTCCGCCCGCTCAACATGAATAGTCATAACATTTGGCGGATCAGCAATTGAAACAGGCCCTGATATCAATATCACCTCTGCTCCGAAATACGCGAGAGATTTGGCAATTGCATGCCCTTGTTGTCCTGAAGAACGATTTGCAATATAGCGCATGGGATCTAGCGGCTCGTATGTCGGCCCTGAAGTTACTAAAGCACGTTTCCCTTTTAAAAGCAGTTCTTTGCTTTTATATAACAACCATGTTATTTGCCTTATAATATCACATGGCTCAGACATCCTTCCTACTCCGTAACCATTACTCTCAGCCATTGCTCCACTTTCAGGGCCTATAAAATAACATCCATCCTTTTGTAAAATCTCGACATTACGTTGTGTAGCCGGCTTAGCCCACATCATAAAATTCATCGCCGGCGCTATAAGAACAGGTTGATCTCCTTTTGCTAATAAAATAGCAGACGCTAAATCATATACCATCCCGTGCGCTACATGAGCAATAAAATTAGCAGATGCAGGCGCTACTACCAATAGATCACATTCATTTGCTAATTGAATATGATTACTCTCATACCCTTCTTTATAAGACAATAAATGCGTATACACACGACGATTAGATATAGCCCCTACTATCAATGGAGTTATAAACTTTTGCGCTGACTTAGTCATAACAGGGATAACCACTGCACCCCTTTCTCGCAGTCGACGAATAAGATCTAAACTTTTATAGACAGCAACACTCCCACACATGATCAGAGCAATCTTTTTTCCCGAAAGATCCATAACAACCCTATCGCATGATAGAAATAATATAAAGAAGAGCCCCGAAAATACTCCATAAAACTAATTTGTTTAAAAAATCATATACACGAGAAGATTCTTTTTTCGGGAAATCCAGATATTTATCCTTTACTGATGATTCTACTAATGACTTCAAAATTTTCTCCACTGAAATAGAAAGTTGAGGAGCTGCTTGTACAAGCCGAAACGCAGTTTTAATTCCATCTTGAAAATCAACCACACAACTCTTAGCCCCAAGATGATCGCGAATCCATTCTTCAACAATAGGCTCTGATGATACCCACATATTGAATTCCGGATTCAGCATACGGGCCACCCCTTCCACAACAACCATAGTTTTTTGAAGCATAACCAACTCAGGACGGGTCATCATATCGAATAACTCTGTGATCTCAAAAAGCATGGTCAATAGTTTTCCCATAGAAATAACATCAGATGACTGTCCATGAATCGGCTCACCTATAGCCCGTATCGCCTGCGCAAAAGAAAACCGATTGTGATGGCGTGGAACGTAACCGGCTTCAAAATGGACATCTGCAACGCGCTGATAATCACGCGAAATAAAACCATATAATATTTCAGCAAGAAAACGCCGTTCTCTCTTACTTAATCTCCCCGTAATCCCCATGTCTACCGCTACGATATATCCCTTTGAATCAACAAATAAATTTCCAGGATGTAAATCAGCATGAAAAAAACCATCTCGCAATGTATGCAACAAAAAAGACTGTACAAGCGTAACAGATAATCGCTCCAAATCGTGTCCACAAGCACGCAATTTCTCTGTATCTGATATTTTTACTCCATCAATCCATTCCATAGTAATGACATCACGTTCTGTCCGATTCCAATCAATCTTTGGAACGCGAAATCCTTGATCTTTCACTGTATTTTCAGCCATTTCTGAAAAAGCTGCGGCTTCAAGTCGCAAATCCATTTCCATTTTTGTTACTTGTTCCAAAGCACGTACCACTGCTGAAAAGCATAATCTTCTCATCGAAGGCAATAACTTTTCTTGTATACGCGCAATCAAATACATAACTTGGATATCGCGAAAAAAACGCTTTCTTACACCAGGACGTATAATTTTTACCGCTACCTTTCGGTACCCATTGATATCATGGACAACCGCTGGATGAACTTGCGCAATAGAAGCAGCTGCGATAGGATCGTCGAACTCGCAGTATAATTCTTCAATAGGAGCCTTCAAAGCGCTGGCAACAGAAAGTCTCGCCGTATTGGTAGGAAAAAAATCCATCTTATCTTGTAAAAGAGCAAGGTCTTCAGATAATTTTTTCCCAATAAGATCAGGTCGCGTCGCCAAAAATTGCCCCATTTTAACATATGACGGTCCTAGGCGATTCATAGCACGCGCCAAACGATCACTTCTCTGACATTTTTTGATATTTCGACGTACAAATAAAGATGCTATTTTTTTGCCAAAAACGATGATCGGAGGCAATCGATCAGAAGGCAAAGACACAATCACCCCTTCCCGTATCAATATCCAAGCTATACGGAAAAGCTCATAATATTCTTTCAAACAACACTCCCTATATTCTCACATTTCCATCCAGAATGGAGGGCTACAACACCATTAGTATAGTTTGTAAATGATACATTAGAAAAACCAGCTGCAGAAATGACTGCTGCAAAATCCTGTTGATTCGGAAATCTTCGAATAGATTCAATTAAGTATTGATATGGCTCTTCATCTCCCGCTATGAACCGTCCTAATTGAGGGATAACTTTGAAAGACCACATATCATAAATCTTTTTAAAAACAGGCCCTTGCACTTCGGAAAATTCTAATACAAGCAATCGTCCTCCGCACTTAAGTATCCGATAGATCTCCTGAAGTACTAGTGTAATATGTGGCATATTGCGAATCCCGAAAGCCAACGTACACGCATCAAAACTATTCGCCTCAAAAGGAAGAGTTTCAGCATTTGCCTCAATAAAAGTTATACAATCCTGTAAATTCTCTTTAAAAGCACGATCTCTTCCAACAGACAACATTTCATTGTTAATATCCGCTACCACAATCTGAGATCGATTATCTGATGCTTCTGCGATACGAAAAGCAACATCGCCCGTACCACCTGCAACATCCAAAACACGATAATCCTTAGACTTGCGAGGATTAAGATTAGTCACCATCGCTTCCTTCCAAAACCTATGTAATCCAAGAGACATCAAGTCATTCATCACATCATAACGATGCGACACTCTAGAGAAAACATGGTTCACCATGTTTTGCTTTTCTTCTTCTGGAACCTCACGAAATCCATAAGAAGTTTTCATATTGTTATCAGAATCAAAACGGTCTTTTGTCATACCCACCAATCCCTGTCTAAGACCTCATCAAAAGAAGAAATGATCACCATCCATTCTTATCATCATGAATTTGGTATCACTTGTCACAAATTCTTACTATAATCAATCCTAGGACACTTAATCTTCATAGTTCAGAATACAATTACTAGAGGTTAAGAAGATCATAAATAACAAAATAACATCAAAACCCACGAATTAGACTTTTAGTTAAGAGAATCTTCCTCTAAAATAACTACTAAAATAAGAATTATCCCATGCCTGAATTACCAGAGGTAGAAATCATTCGACGCAATCTCATGATGGTTATGAAAAACATGACCGTAACAGACATATGCTTACATCGAAAAAATTTGCGTTTTGATTTTCCCCATCATTTTTCTGCGGCTACACGAGGCAAAAAAATCATTGATGTTTCCCGACGCGCAAAATATTTGCTCATTGAACTTGAGGGGAATTTATCAATCATTGTACACCTAGGAATGTCCGGATCCTTCATCATTGAACACACATCTTGTGCAAAACCAATCAAAAATCCCCAACACAATCATGTGACTATTTCTCTCACGAATAACACTAACACAAAAAAATATCGCGTCATTTATAACGATCCTCGTCGTTTTGGATTTATGGATCTAGTAGAAACTAGTTTAAAATACCAATACCCCCCTTTACGCACGCTAGGTCCAGAACCAGCAGATAACAGCTTCAATGCAATATATTTAACTCACCAATTTCATAAGAAAAATAGCAATCTCAAAAATGCCCTCCTTAACCAAAAAATAGTAGCTGGGATTGGCAACATTTATGTATGTGAAGCACTATGGCGTGCTAAACTCTCTCCTATACGAAAAACAAGAAGTCTTATACAAAACAATGGAACTCCCAAAGATATACTTTATAAACTGATCCAAGAAATTCAAAAAGTTCTTATTGATGCTATCGATGCTGGAGGATCTTCATTGCGCGATTATGTGCACATAGATGGTTCAATAGGTTATTTCCAAAATGCATTCTCTGTATACGGGAAAACTGGCGAACCCTGTCTATCAAATTGTGGACAGATGATACGTCGCATTGTCCAAGCAGGAAGATCTACCTTTTACTGTACATATTGTCAAAAATAAAATAGAATATATCTTAATCGCGAGGTTTAATATTGACGACAATGTATTCTATGGTTATCGTAGGGCTGTATTTTACTTGTTTTATCTACGACTGATGCAGTGGTAGACTCGTGTTCTTCTTTTTTTTATTCTGTACTCTCATGAGTATGATGTTTTTAATGAAAGGTGCTTAATGGCTAATAAGGATTCTGCGAAAAAAATGATTCGCAAAATTGCTCGTCGTACGTTGATTAATAAGAGTCGACGTTCTTCTGTGCGTTCCTTCATGCGTCACGCAAATGAGGCGATTACTTTTGGAAAAATTGAAGAGGCAACAGAAGCCTGTAGAAAGGCGGAGTCTGTCATACAAAAAGCTAAAAGTAAGGGAATATTCCATGGAAACGCGGCTTCTCGCAAGGTTTCACGCTTATCAAAGCGTTTGAAGGGTATACTCACATCTGCATGATGTGTTTTGTTTAGTTGTCTAACGATATCATAAAGTTATACAAAGGGATCACCAATGGATTTATTGGTGATTTTTTTTATCTAACACCTGCGTTCGCTTCGCTTTATTTTTCCAAAAACAGTCAGTTGATTCACACAAGTAAAAAATCGCAAAACCAAGCCATCACCTCTTAACCTCTTGGCGACTGATTCGCAAAAATCTCTTCAACGTGGTGTTCCGCAATAAGATTCTTTAAAAAAACAATGAATCAGAATAAGCAAATTAAAAGCCAAACTCTTTCTTTGAATAAATATAAAATTTATTTTGAAAAGTTCTCAAAGAATCAAATTTTCGAATCTCATTGATTCAAAAGCGTTTCTTTCTCTGATAGTAAAATCCGTCAAATATCTATTTAAAAGTCAATCCCCGAAAGTCTCGTTTCCTAAAAAATCATCATTGATCTTATCGCTCGTTCCTGCCTAAATAAGAATTGATGAAGGTCAAAAAATTTAAGAGCTAACGTCTAAAAACCACTTTAGGTTTTTTTGTTTGAATCAATTGGGATGGAAGGCATAGAAAATGCAATTAAGAGAAGTAGCCGCTTGTATTCAGGAAAATGATGTTGAAATAGCTGAAAAAACCCCAAATGTAGATGTTGATAAGAGGTGCTTGGAAGTAAACTGCGAGTCTATTTTTACGATCGTATCGTCGCGCCTGAAAAATCAAGTAGGCCCAGATGTATATGCTAGCTGGTTCCAAAGACTCAAGTTTCACTCGGTTTTGCATAATATTGTGCACTTATCTGTCCCAACCAATTTTTTAAAAGCTTGGATCAAAAATCGCTATCTTGAAACCATTACAAAACTTTTCCAAGAAGAACATAGCCGAATCCAAGGAGTGGAAATTCTTGTCAGATCTGTCGCATTACCCTCTGTAGAAAAAACAGCCTCTTCACCTTCGATAACAAAACTATCTCCGATCAACACGAACATAAGCAAAAGTCCCATTATACTCGGGAAGCAAACCATTAGCCCAGTATTTGGATCACCTCTTGATAGCCGATTTGTATTTTCTACTTTCATAGAAGGCTCTTCTAATCGCGTCGCGCTTACGGCAGCTCAGAGTATTGCTGAAGTCGATTCTCATGGTTACACTACAGTAAGGTTAAATCCTTTATTTATCCACGCTTCTGTCGGACTTGGAAAAACGCATCTTTTACAAGCTATTGCCAACGCGTCTATCAAAAGACAACCGAATCTTCGAGTGGTTTATTTAACCGCTGAGTATTTCATGTGGAGATTCGCTAGTGCTATACGCGATAACTGCGCTCTCAACCTTAAAGACAGTCTTCGCAATATAGACTTACTTTTAATTGACGATATGCAATTCTTACAAGGGAAACTCATCCAACATGAATTCTGTCACTTGTTAAATTCCCTCTTGGATAGCGCCAAACAAGTTGTGGCAGCAGCGGATCGTCCTCCCTCTGAACTAGAATCTCTCGATCCACGCATACGTTCCCGTCTCCAAGGAGGTGTTTCAGTACCTTTGGGATTACATGATTACGAAATGCGATTTTCTATCCTTAAAAATCGCCTTGCGATATCCCAAAAAGAAGATCCTAAACTGAACATCAATGAAGAAGTTCTTATGCACGTTGCACGCACTGTCACAACAAGTGGACGCGAATTAGATGGAGCTTTTAATCAACTTGTTTTTCGGCATTCCTTTGCACCTATTTTAACGGCGGAGATTGCAGACGAGCTGTTGTCACATCTCGTCAATACTGGCGAAACTAAAAAAATGCGAATTGAGGATATACAACGCATGGTAGCCAAGCACTATAATATATCGCGTAATGACCTCTTGTCTAACCGTCGCGTTCGCACTGTTGTAAGACCTCGCCAAGTTGCTATGTATCTGTCCAAAATCATGACTCCACGTTCTTTTCCAGAAATAGGTCGTCGTTTTGGAGATAGAGATCATACAACTGTCCTCCATGCCGTTCGAAAAGTAGAAAAGATGCTGGAAACCGATATTACCCTTAAAAAAGAAGTAGAATTGCTTAAAAGATTAATATCAGAATAAACATCAACAGATCCCGTATTGATTCTTTCGCGTTATATCAATAAAGATTTGTTACAGTGTATTTACTGATTTAACGCAAAGAATGGAAGGATTCTCCTACCCTATTCTTATATATTCCCGATAAATCATCTCATGTGCAAGTAACACAAGCTGTGCTCATCGAGATGATGCATAGTCTTCCGCGAACCGACGTAAATGAAAAAATATCATTTTTAATAGACCTATAGTTGCTGATATTGCTGTTTTTCGTCTTATAGGATTTATCTTCTAAAGAAAAAGATATCTATACAGCAAGATTTGCTATTACCGAGTCCAACATCGTCATTCCCCGCTGAGTGCATCGTAATCTTGAAAATTGAACGCGCTCAATAAAGCCTTGTCTTTGAAGATTTCTTTCACATTCAATATCCAAATTACGCCCTGCTAACATTTCCCAATCCTTGACACTTATTCCTTCTCTTAATCTCAAACCCATCATTAAAAATTCATCAGCCTGCTGTTCAGAGCTTAGAAATTCTTTTTCAACAACAGCATGTCCATTTTTTCTCACCATTTTTAACCAACTCTCAGGATGTTTTTCTATCGATATTGCCACTCGGTGAGAACCAACCTTAACACGACTATGTGCCCCTGGACCAATTCCAATATAATCACCGTATCTCCAATAATTCAGATTATGTAAACTTTCGGCACCTAGAAAAGAATGATTAGATATTTCATATGCATGTAACCCATGTGCACTAGTAATGCTTTGAGTCAAATTATAAAGATCCACGGCAACATTTTCGCTAGGAAGAACGAGATCTCCATCTTTATGCATCTTGTAAAACAATGTTCCTTTTTCTATTGTAAGCTGATAAAGCGAAAGATGATCTACCGCATAAGAAAGAGCTCTTTGCAATTCCATTTCCCATTGTGTCATAGTTTGTTTTGGTAGGGCATATATTAAATCAAAAGACATGCGTGGAAAAATATTGCGCGCTAAATGTATGGCTGCAATAGCCTCGGAAGCATTATGATTGCGACCTAAAAACCTTAAGGATTGCTCCTCTAAAGATTGCACACCTAGAGAAATGCGATTCACACCCGCTTTTCTATATCCTTGAAAATTATTCACTTCTACACTAGAAGGATTAGCCTCAATGGTAATTTCAACATTTGACGATACAGTCCAATTCTTTGCTATACCATCAAGAATAAGCGCAATGTTCTGCGGCTCTATCAGAGAAGGCGTCCCTCCACCAAAGAAAATACTGGAAATTGATCGAGGTCCAGTCAATTGTCTCATCCACTGCATTTCTGTAAGAAAAGATTGAATGAAATTTTCTTGACCCACTTTATAACGTCGAACATGACTGTTAAAATCACAGTAGGGACATTTTTTAACACAGAAAGGCCAATGGACATAAACTCCTAGAGAATTGGATCCCTGACCTGTCATATTATTTTCGTATGCACTGAGATATTTCATTTCTCATCTATACGCAAACAATTATCGACAAAACACTTGAATGCACGCGCTCTGTGAGAAAGAAGATCTGTGCTCAATATGGAAAAAAGTGTGGCACTATCTATTCCTCCGTTCTTTTCTTCTTCTGTCATCTCACCAAAAGTACGATCATAGCCATTTGGCTGAAAAATAGGATCATATCCAAAACCCAATTGACCACGCGGAGGCCATACAATAATTCCACTTACCTTTCCAGAAAAATTCTCTACATGACCATCAGGCCAAGCAAGAGATAAAACCGAAATGAAATGTGCAGAACGAAAAGCAGGATCATGAGCAAATTTGGATCTAAGAGCATTTTCTATTTTTTGCATTGCCATATCAAAATCACGCTCACCAGTATTGCTTTCGGCCCATCTAGCACTATGGATTCCTGGCTTTCCATCCAGTACATCAATCACAAGCCCAGAATCATCCGAAAGAGCTGGCATGCCTGCATTTTTAGCTGCAGTTAACGATTTAATCATCGCATTTTCTTCAAACGAATTTCCCGTTTCTTCTGGAATGATTAAGTTTAATTCAAGAGCAGATGTGGTCATAATACCTAATGGCATAATGAGACTGTCCATCTCATGGATTTTATCAACATTATGACTTGCAATGACAATATTGTTCTCAATTAATTTACGCACTTAGATTAAACCTCATTGGATATCACATCTTTCTGCAATTTTATCAGATCGGCAATCCTATCTTTTGCTAGATTTAACATAGCGAAAAAGTGATCCTGAGAAAAAGTAGCGCGTTCTGCAGAACCTTGTACTTCTACTATATGACCTGAATCAGTCATTACAAAATTGGCATCAACATCAATTGTAGAATCTTCCCCATAATCAAGATCTACTATAGGATACCCACATAACATCCCGCAAGATATCGCAGCTACATGACCTTTAAGAACTTGTGATAATTGAAATTTATTACTACAATCTTCCATATGTTGCAGACAGTCATGCAACGCAACCCATGCCCCAGTAATCGCAGCAGTACGTGTACCTCCATCAGCTTGGATAACATCACAATCTATAATAATCTGACGCGACCCTAAAGCCGAAAGATCGACGACTGAACGCAACGCGCGGCCTATCATACGTTGTATTTCTTGGCTTCTTCCTCCTTGTCTCCCACTGACAGCTTCACGTTTTACACGATTTCCCGTAGAACGAGGCAACATTCCATATTCTGCTGTTATCCATCCATGTTTCGTATTGCGAATCCACATTGGAACTTTTTCTTCAAGCGTAGCAGTCGTTAGTAAATGAGTGTCACCGAACTTTACCAAACAAGATCCTTCAGCATATTTAGAAACACGCCTTGTCAATGATATTTCTCGCATCTGATTTTCTTGTCGACCTGATAAACGCATAGCCATTCTCCTTAATAACCTCGATTTCTTCAATATATCACTATAAAAAACAAGAAACACTACACAATAAATAATGAATAGATAAATCAATGTTCCATTTTTAAAGATTATCCCAAGAATTTTCTTAGGAGTGATGATGAAGCACATAGAAACGTCAAAATATGATCCCCTTTTTCCAGAATCGATAACGTGACGTTATGATTTATTTAAAATGCCTCTACTTGGTCCCTCATATAAGGCAGGACGTCTACCCACAAAATTAGGGCTTCGGATTTTGTGAATACATTGATGAAAACACATGAACTATCTCAAGAAAAAACGCTCCTGTTATATCAAAGAAAAAATCACTTGAAAATATATTATGCGAGAAGTTAGACGATTGCTTTCAAGAATTTCATATGAAGCGATAGTATTAACTACCAAGAGAGATTTAGCGCTGAAACATATAGAATGATTCTACCAAAGTACCGGTTGTTCTAGTAGGAAAAAGTGAACAGATTGAAAATAGTATTATTATTCTTCCTGCTAGTATTAATTCTTCGCAATTAATTGAATCCACTAATTTTCTCAATACACAAATATTCGGACAAACCTTTTCATTATTTCGTAGCAAATTAGGAAAATTGAAGAACGATATCAGAAACGAGCTTGCAGTGCTATCCGGCGATTTAGCAAAGCGTGGGCTTGTTTTTTAGTCTAAATAAAAAATATTCCAAATACTATATAATGACAGGGCATTGGATGATTTCCACTTATCAGACTTGATTCATGAAGAGAGTTCACCTGGATTTTACTTCCATTATCAAAAAACTATCATGTCGAATAGTATTTTTCATAAGTCAAAAATGGATTTGAAAAAAGAAAATAACTTCTTTGAAACTCGAACCACTGAATATTAATAAGAATGGGATTAAACCGTCAAAATCATCCTAAAAATTCTTGAAACAAAGCGATAACCCTTCAACCGTAATTCTATAAAAAATTGCTTTTTAACGAATTAACAACCTAATTATAGCATAAATATTGACTTAAATCAACTTATAATAGATGATTTGCCACTTAGAAGTGCGTTTTTAGTGAGTGATTAATGAAAGGATTAATTCAATGAATATCAAGAGATTAATAAGCTTCTCTAATATCATCAACCGCTATAATGAGCGGGTGTTCCGATAACATAGATCGAGAGCATAAAGCGGGAATAGAAGTAGAGAAAAATGCAATTACTACCAAAGATAATGAGAAGAAAAGAAACCCCTTCCAAGGCAGAAGTAGTAGAAACCCCTGCCAAGGAGGCGATATAAAGGCTCCTGAGACAGTCGTCGAGATCAAAACTGACCTATAGTGTAGAAGCTGCGAAAGCAACGGCGAATGAATGCAAAGGAGAAATTAGAAAAAATCCATCAAGAATTTAGAAGATCTTGATAATACAAGATTCATCCCCCTTCTTCTGCCGCACAATATTATCCGTAAACCAAAATCCAAGGATAAAAGCGATGCAAGCATGAGAGAGGTCGTGTCTCAAAGATGCCCTTTTCGCTCTACTAATAACGAAGAAAAAGGATCGCATTAGTGTAAAAATCAAATTATGTGTCAAATATGAGTAATGATACGTTATTTTTCTGCTATAATCTGTGCATTAATTACGTTATATTAGAGAACTTTCCAAACATCATAAAGTGAATTAGCTATCAACTTTGGTATAGTTAGTGCAATACCAATGACCTTAATGGGTCGTGATGCAAAAGAAGTTGTTATCTGACCCTCCCAATTGTGGCGATTTGAAGTATAAGTACACTCGCTATTTAGATACGTCCAAAAATTTAAGTATGGGATTCGAACTTAGCGCCGAATCTAGGGTGGGACTATATGTTATACTTCATATACAAAAGGCATGAAGTTTTGATGATGATTATTATTTAAAGGGTATCACGGCAGCTGCGATGATCAATGGACCGGAGACGCTTGAATCATTGATGGTATCATTTCGCGTGGATATGTCACCAGCGGTTCAATTGCAATGTGGTCTTGGTTCTAGTATTGTTGCTGTTAAACCTGTTGTGCCGTACATCACTGATGTTGCTCGTGGTCAAATCAACGTGCGTCTGGGTGATAATTATGGTGTTCTTCATTCTGTCGATTTAGTGACTATGACGTAGAGAGAGAATACAACAATAAACACAAGGCCCTTTAAAAATAGGTCTTTATTATGCTTATAAATTATAAATATTTCTGTTCTGAGCTATTTTATTTACAGACCAAAAGAGAATAATTTATTCACTCTTAAATGTACCCACGTCTCAAAGCCATCTATCTTTCCTATCATGTTCTCCATGAGAGAGTTTTTTGAGATAAAATGCTACACTGCTTAACATTATTTTTGAACATCTTTATCAAATATGCTTACATCAAAAGAATTGATATCATTGAGAAGCTGAATGAAACAATTCGCAAAATATGAGAGCAAACCCTCTCCTTTTTTAACAGTAGCATCCATGGCATTGCCCACAACTCCTTTAGGATTTAAATCCTTCATGCTCCATCCAAAACTATGTGACCCATGCGCGCGTAGATATTTAAAATTACGCAAGAATTCCGATTGTCGCGAGGAAAAATTTTCCGCTAAATCCATTTTTACTAAATGAGGGGCAAGCGCCAACATCATACTCGTTTCTATTTCCCCTCCATGTATCCCAATTTCGGTTTCTGGAAACGAAATAATACCCTGAGGAATAGTAAATCTCGACCAACTAGTAGATACTACTAACATTGAAAAACGCATTCGCGCTTCTGTAGAGACGATAGATACCAAAGGTGAATTACCACCATGCGCATTCAAAATGACAATCTTACGTATTCCCATTTTTCGTATTGCATCTATTATAGCTAACCAATGTTCTATAGCTTCAGCGTAAGTGAGAGTCTTTGTCCCATCAACATACATGTGTTCAATTGAATAACCAATGGGTTCTACTGGCATACAGGTAACAGGAAGTCTAGGGGGAAGAATACTTTTGATACGCTCTGCTAATCCTGCTGCAATAATAGTATCAGTATTCATCGGTAAATGTGGACCATGTTGTTCATATGCTCCTAACGGTAGTACCACTATCCAATCTTTGCGTGCATCAGCGCATAAAGGTAGAGAATTATCTGTAAATATGATCAATGGGTTCATCACATGAATATCCTTTTGCATTTCAAAAATCTGTTATTAACTCACAATATCTTTTTTAAAATGGTATCTTCTGTTCTTCTACTATTCTGCATAAGATGTATTCTCCAATACTCTTTTGCCAAATCTTATAAAAAATTTCATTTTATGTG
Organism: Candidatus Liberibacter asiaticus; assembly: GCF_000590865.3. NCBI lineage: Bacteria > Pseudomonadati > Pseudomonadota > Alphaproteobacteria > Hyphomicrobiales > Rhizobiaceae > Liberibacter > Candidatus Liberibacter asiaticus. Next base: position 630,970 of record NZ_CP010804.2, on the reverse strand, counting down.
CTTTTAAAATTCGCATTTTCTCTAAAAAAGGATATTTTGCATGCGTTTAGGTGGACAAATTGCCGCAGCTATTGAGATTCTAAAAGATATTAGAACTCACAAGAAACCCATAACAAATTCATTAAAAGATTGGGGCATGTCTCATCGTTTTGCTGGTTCTAGCGACCGTGCATCAATTAGCAATATTGTTCATGATGTCCTTAGAAAATATCTTTCTAGCGCCTACATAATGGATAGTGATGATCCTGAATCCCTAGTATACGCAGTAATAATGAAAGACTGGGATATTCCATGGGAAAAAATGTTGTCCATGTTGAAAGAAGATCTCTTTTCCCCTCCTCTTCCCAAAGAATCAGTCATCAAATCCTTTCATTCTCGTCAATTAGAAAATGCACCTTTACATATTCAAGGCAACATTCCGCAATGGTTACAATCGTCTTTTCAATCATATTTCAAAGACACTTGGCTAAAAGAAGCAAAATCATTATCTATGCGTGCTCCCTTAGATTTACGCACTAATACACTCAAAGTTAACCGTTGCAAATTATTCAAAAATCTTTGCCATTATGGCGTACACCACTCTTCTATATCTCGATTCGGATTGCGAATACCCGCAACAAAAGGAAAATCACGTTTGCCCAATGTCATGAATGACATTACATTTCAACGCGGATGGTTTGAAATACAAGACGAAGGATCACAAATTGTCTCAAATCTCACAGCAATTACAAACAGTTCACAAATTTTAGATTTTTGTGCTGGAGGAGGAGGAAAGACACTGGCATTATCAATGCTATTAAACAATAAAGGTCAAATCCATGCATGGGATAACAACAAAAGTAGAATGGCTCCTATTGTAGCCCGCATCAAACGTGCTGGTATCCACAACGTACAGTTACACAGTTCCTGGGAATCATTACGCAATCTACAAGAACATTTTACAACAGTGTTGGTTGATGCACCATGTTCAGGGACAGGAACATGGCGAAGACGTCCAGATATAAAATGGCGACTATCACAAAAAAACCTTATAGAAAGAACTGAAGAACAGAAAAAAATTCTAGAGGAATCAGCACAATTCGTGCGACCCGAAGGTTATCTTGTTTATATTACTTGTTCTATTCTTCCCGAAGAAAATATTCAGCAAATCAATTATTTTTTATCAAAGAACCCTCATTTTAGTATAGATTCTATCATTGATGATTGGAACCAACTGTATGATTTAAAAAACCACCCATCGCTTTTTATTGAAAACGGGTGTTGTGTTCTAACGCCTTTTCTAACAAATACAGATGGATTTTTCTTTTGTAGACTTAAACGCCATACTTAAGACAAATATCCTTGGGTACTCAATAAAAAAATACCTCTCTTAGAAATCTAATTTCTATGCAATAACTATATGAAATATATTTATAATTACCTATAATTATATCTCCTTCTTTTTGCGATATAATTATCTCTACTTTCCATAGATACATGCAATGTATGCACAGGCAATGTGACATATGATGTGGGTATAATGAATCCAATGCATCGTAAACTTATCGTATCTCTTTTGGAAACAACAATGAAAAAAAATTTATTTATGTATTTTATTACCATTATTAGCATCGTATTTACTCTTCCATCACACGCATTAAGCATTGTACCGAACGTAAGTCTAGAAAAGGTATTACAAAATTATGCTACTATCGCACACGCCAAATATGAAGATGCTCTAATGTGTGCTCGTACATTAGATAGCGCTATTGAAACCCTCGTTACCACTCCTAATAAGAAAAATCTTGAAAACGCTCGTCTTCAATGGATCAGAGCCCGAATCCCATATCAACAATCTGAAGTATATCGTTTTGGAAATAAAATCGTCGATACATGGGATAAAAAGGTCAATGCTTGGCCTCTAGATGAAGGATTTATAGATTATGTTGATAGTTCATACGGAAAGGAAAATGAGGAAAATAACCTGTATACAGCCAATATCATCGCCAATTCAAAAATTATCGTCAACGAAAAAGAAATAGATCTATCCATTATTTCCCCAGATTTACTTAGAAAGTTACATAGAGCCAATGGTATCGATACCAATATTACCACCGGCTATCATGTGATAGAATTTCTCTTATGGGGACAAGACTTAAAAACAAATGTTCGCGAACCAGGAAACAGACCATATACCGATTTTGATATAGGAAATTGTACTGGTGGTCATTGCCGCAGACGCGTAGAATATCTCAAGGTCGTTTCAAAGATACTAGTATCAGATCTAGAAGAAATGATGAAAGCTTGGGGACCAGATGGACAGGCAACTAAAGACCTCATGAAAGATATAAACGCAGGATTGAATTCTATAATCACCGGCATGACATCCCTTTCTTATAATGAATTAGCAGGAGAACGTATGAATCTAGGACTCATACTACACGATCCTGAACAAGAAATTGATTGTTTTTCAGATAATACATATGCATCGTATTTGAACGATGTTATCGGTATAATTTCCAGTTATACAGGGGAATACATACGCATGAATGGAGAAAAAATTCATGGAGCATCTATACACGATCTTATAAGTCATAATAACAGAAATTTAGCCCAAGAAATAAACGACAAATTTTCTAATACTATGAAGGATTTTCATATTCTCAAAGACCGTGCAGAAAATATTGAGTCTTTTGATCAAATGATCAGCGAAAACAACCCTGAAGGGAATAAAATAGTTCGCAATCTCATAAACGATCTTATTACACAAACAGAATCATTGAGAAAAATACGCATAGCATTAGATCTCATAGAGCCAAATAGAGTTATAGGAAATGTTCCGTAGAAAAAATAATTATAAGAAATTATAGCATAATTAATGGCAATTGAGTGTTCTTATTGATATAATGTATCACACAAAAGATGATTCACTATAATTTTGATTATTGGAAATATTAAAAATTATTACTTTTACTATTGCTTCCAAATATTTTTTAGGCAATATAACCTCTTGATGTTCTTTATTTCAAAGAACATGACGAGCGGGTGTAGCTCAGGGGTAGAGCACAACCTTGCCAAGGTTGGGGCCGAGGGTTCGAATCCCTTCGCCCGCTCCAAGATTAGTTTTCTTCCATAGGATTTTAGGAAGTATTTTTGGATATGTCGGCCGTTATTTTTTGAGATAATGGTCGGACAATCTTTCCTTGGAGAATAAATAAATACAAGGTTCATCAAGAATGTGAAAATATGTCAACATTCTCCCAACCCAACAGATCTAACTCAGCTCTGTCCATTAAAAAATTGCAACAAGAAGTAGCTAAATCCGAACGCCCTAAACGCTGAAGTTTTTCTGTAAACTGCAAACGCAGTGCATGTAAATGAACTACATCTGAAGCAGCATACTGAAGTTGTTCATCAGATAAATCATCTGCGCTCCAGTCAGATGATTGTTGTGCTTTCGAGATATTTATTCCCAGTAATTCTTTCAAATTATCTTTAAGACCATGTTGGTTTGTATAGGTTCTAGTCAATCGTGAGGCAATTTTAGTACAAAAAACTGGTCTTACTCTCACTCCAAAAGTATAGAATAATACGGCAATATCAAAACGACCGTAATGAAAAATTTTTTCTCTTTTTTCATCAACAAGCATTCCGACAAGATTAGGAGCGTTTTTTTGCCCAGCAGCAATCCGAATAATATCAACAGTTCCATCCCCTGGAGATAGCTGTACGATACATAAACGATCTCGACGTGGCATTAAACCAAGTGTCTCCGTATCAACTGCAATAGCATCAACATATCTTGCAGCACATTCAGCGGGGATGTCTCCTTCATGTACACGTATAGTTGTCATAGTATAATATTTCTCCTGTACTCAAATTATAGCCACCAAAACCCATATTGAAATCATTCCTCATTATGCAAAGAAAACTGAGGATCACTCCTTCTTCACATTAATTTTTCCTTGCAATCAAGCATATCTACGAAAATAAAAAAATTTATGGCAAAGTAGCATTTTGTAACCCCAATAAATATGAAAATTTTCCAATTATGACATCTTTTACTGAATTCTTATTCAAAATGCTCCTTGCAGTTATGAAATTACCTCCTTATATGTACTTGAGTAGTCGCATTTGTCTTGCGATCGTTCATTGTATTTTTACTAGGAGCTGTCAATGGAACGCTCTAAAGGGGTCCAAACAGCTTGCTTAAAGGAGAAAAGAACCATGTCAAAAGTCATAGGAATTGACCTCGGCACAACTAATTCATGCGTTGCTATTATGGATGGAAAAAATGTGCGAGTAATTGAAAATACTGAAGGAACTCGCACCACTCCTTCTATGGTAGGATTTACTGATGAAGGAGAAAGACTCGTAGGACAGCCTGCAAAACGTCAAGCTGTAACTAATCCTTCTAATACAATATTTGCAGCAAAACGCCTTATAGGAAGACGTTTTAATGATTCTACTGTAGCAAAGGATGCGAGTTTAGTACCCTTTAAAATTGTTGAAGGAAAAGGTGGGGATGCTTGGATCGAAGCACAGGGAAAACAGTATTCGCCATCTCAAATATCGGCAATTGTCCTGCAAAAAATGAAAGAAACCGCTGAGAGTTTTCTTGGAGAAACCGTTAGCAAAGCCGTTATCACCGTACCAGCATACTTTAATGACGCTCAACGACAAGCCACGAAAGACGCAGGTCGTATAGCAGGACTTGATGTATTGCGCATTATTAACGAACCTACAGCCGCTGCTCTTGCATATGGATTAGACAAAAAAGATGCAAGAACCGTCATAGTATTTGACTTTGGTGGCGGAACTTTCGACGTTTCACTCCTCGAAATGGGAGATGGTGTATTCGAAGTAAAAGCCACAAATGGAGATACATTTCTCGGTGGAGAAGACTTTGATTCATGCCTTGTAGAACACATTTGCGATACCTTTAAAAAAGAAAATGGCATAGACTTAAAACAAGATACTCTTGCATTACAGCGCTTAAAGGAAGCCGCAGAAAAGGCAAAAATTGAATTATCTTCGACATCACAAACAGAAATTAATCTGCCTTTTATTTCTGCAAATAGTGCCGGCGCACAGCATCTCAACATGAAACTAACGCGCGCCCAGTTTGAACGTTTAGTAAATCACTTGATACAAAAAACTGTTGAGCCATGTAAGAAATGTTTACAAGATGCAGGATTATCTCCTAGCGATATTGATGAAGTCGTATTAGTTGGTGGTATGACACGCATGCCAAAGATTCAACAGTCTGTTCAAGATTTCTTCAATAAATCTCCTAGCAAAGGTGTTAATCCAGATGAAGTCGTTGCTATGGGAGCGGCTATACAAGCAGGAGTTCTTCAGGGAGATGTAAAAGACCTACTTCTATTGGATGTCACCCCTCTTTCTCTTGGTATTGAAACGTTGGGAGGAGTATTTACCTCTATTATTGATCGTAATAGTACAATTCCTACTAAAAAATCCCAAGTATTCTCAACAGCCGCCGACAATCAATCAGCAGTTAGCATCCGCATTGGCCAAGGCGAAAGAAAAATGTTCGCTGATAATAAATTATTAGGTCAATTTGATTTGGTTGGTATTCCCCCTGCTCCTAAAGGAACGCCACAGATAGAAGTCGCGTTTGATATTGATGCAAACGGGATAGTCCAAGTATCTGCCCTAGATAAAGGAACAGGCAAGGCACAGCAAATCAGCATTCAAGCTTCAGGTGGCTTATCTTCTGAAGATATTGAGAAGATGGTTAAAGATGCAGAAATGAATGCCGAAATGGACAAAAAACGTCGTGAAGCCGTTGAAACAAAAAATCATGCTGAAAGTTTGATATACTCAACGGAACAATCTTTGAGAGAACATGGCGATAAAATTGCTGAAGCAGAACAAAAGTCTATTCGAGAATCGATTGATGCGCTACGGACACTTCTTAATGATGCAGATCCTGACGAGTCCAAAATCAAAGAAGCTACTCAAAAGCTCATGGAGGTATCTATGAATCTTGGAAAAGCTATTTATGAGGCACAAGCGAAAAAAGATGCGGCAGCAGATACAGCAACAGCAGATACTACTGCAAAAACAGATGTGAAGGATGATGTAGTAGATGCCGATTATGAAGAAATTAAGGATGATGAAAAGGACAAGAAAAAAACTTAGTATTTTTCTTAGTCGTACATAACACTATCAGGGGAAATCCGGTTGTTTTCATACGACCGGATTTCCATCATCGGAGGATAAATTTAGCATGAAAAAAGCTGATTTCTATCAAGTGCTGGGCATAGATCGCAATGCCACTGATCGACAACTTAAGACTGCTTTTCGATCTCTAGCAATGAAATATCATCCTGATCAGAATCGGAATGATCCTGAAGCAAAAGAAAAATTTGCACAAATAAGCGAAGCCTATGAAGTGCTGCGTGATCCTCAAAAACGTGCTCTTTATGACCAAGGTGGTCACGAAGCTCTTGAATACGGCGCACAATCACAGGGAGCTGGAGGATTCGGAGCAGGTATGTATGGAAACTCGGATTTTTCGGAACTTTTCGAAGGTATCTTCGGTGGAATAATGGGCTCCGGACGCAGTTACAAGCGCAGTTCATCGACAGGAGAAGCTGGAGCAGACCTCCGTTATAATCTAGAAATCTCTCTTGAAGAAGCATTTTCTGGAAAAACAGTACAAATTCGCTTCCCTACTGCTGTCAAATGCAGTACTTGCTCTGGATCTGGAGCTAAACCTGGCACTAATCCAATGGATTGCAATATTTGCAATGGATCTGGACGTGTTTATACAACAGCTCAAAGTTTTTTTTCCATTGAACGTGCATGTAGCACCTGCCGAGGATCTGGACAGATTATCCCGCATCCCTGCTCTAAGTGCCATGGCCAAGGTCGCGTATCAGAAGAAAAACTCTTGTCTGTCAATGTTCCTCCAGGCGTTGATGATGGGACACGTATCAGATTATCTGGTGAAGGTGGCGCAGGCGTCTATGGAGGAGCTCCAGGGGATTTATATATCTTTATCTCCGTCAAAAAACATCAATTTTTCAAAAGAGATGGAGCTGATTTATATTGCACAGTCCCTATTTCCATAGTCACTGTTGCGATGGGAGGTACTTTTGACGTAGCAACACTCGACGCCACACATTCGCGTGTTACCATCCCCGAAGGGACTCAAACGGGCAAACAGTTTCGCTTAAAAGGCAAGGGAATGCCAGTAATTAATTCCGGACGTAAAGGAGATCTCTACGTTCAGGTTCAAGTAGAAACACCGCAAAAATTAAATAAGCGTCAACGTGAATTATTAGAAGAATTTGAACAAATATCTTCACAAGATAATAATCCGCAGTCCACAGGTTTTTTTGCACGAATGAAGGATTTTTTTGATTCCCTGAAAAATTAATCATAATAGCAAAACCAAACATAAATTTTTTGAAAATAAAGCCCCTGATCGTAATCAAAATCTTTTAATTTCAATAAGGAGGAGACCTGAATAAAAAAATAAGTTCAATACTTTGTATATTTGAAGATAAGAAACAGTGGTAATAAAAAGAAAATTTTAGCCACAATAAGGTGACTATTCGAGCGATTGACAATGCACAGGAGGCACCTTTGGGTATGAACCAACGACTGCAACAAATACAATAATATTATCATTATTGACATACCACTGTGCCTTCTGGACCTAAATGCTAGTCATTCACTCAGCACACGCATTTTGCCATTGGTGAGAATTAAGATATCATCATACCTTCCCTCAATGGTGTTAAAGTACGTCACCATTTGAACAGAACTAGGATATCTGTAGATAAAAAGTTGGTAGTACTGCTCGAGATATCCCCGCGAATTTCCTATAATACCAGCAGAAAAGATCATTGTTACGGTAATAATATCGGTTGATCTAGTAATGATTAGCAGCATGTTTTTTCAAGTTTTCGCCCGTGCTCTTTACCTAATTCAAATGTTTCAATCCAATCCTGAATAGCTGTTTTTTCCATCATTACAACAGAAATACCGTATCCTTCGCCCATGACGAGCGAAGATATTTCTATCAGAGATAAACAATTTTTTATCAGGAATTAAAAAGTATCATCAACCTAAGAATGTTATAGTGACTCGTTACTTATTTTAGGGAGTACGTGAATCTCATTCAAAATGAGTAATAGCGTGATAACGACTGCAGAGTATCACCTTTGAAATGATGGGTAGTTGTATCTGCTCGAGAATAACTGTTTGCATTCACAAAGTAGATGATTCCGATATTTTCGCCGGTAGAGGCGGCAATCATCAAATTGCGTGGTTGGCAGTATGGCGAAGAATTTATGTTGCGAACCTACTCAGGAGAATCGCTGAGTGCAGGATAGAAATACATATTATCTTCTCTCTCAGTCTCCGCTCCTACCAGCTGTGAATAGAAAGGAAATCTGGCCCTAGAAAGCTAGGTATTCACTCGTATCATAATAAAACCAGCCCAATGCTGGCTGATTTGGTATTACAACCCACGATCGGAAATCATAATGGCAAACAATACTGAAGAATATCTTGATCGGCTTATTGATACTCACAAGGATAGTCCTTTATAGCATTTGCCATACTGAAAAAATTTAGGAATATCCATCGCTGTGACAAGACTTCGGAAGAAAAATACGTGCGCTTGCTTAAGCAAGAGTTTGACAAGTTACTACGCAAGGAAACTGATTTTTAAATTACTTGATATCGAGATTTCGCATTTCCGGGGCTTTACTGAAATCCAAAAGATCGAGTTTGCAGACCATTTGACTATTGTCAATGGACAGAATGGTTATGGTAAAAGTAGTCTTTCTGAAGCGATAGAATGGCTTTTTTATGGATATACACAACGTCGCAAGCATGGGGATAGTATAAAAAAGAGGAGTATAAAAACTCCTATGCCAATGTGCATGGCGGTTCCCCGGTGCAAATATCAGCTAAAATAGAATTTCTCGATGGGCAAAAATACACAATCGCTCGGCAGATGCACGAGAAAGGTGAAGGGTCTTTTACGCTGATCGATGACATACCTAGCGGTAATGATTTTAAAACCATCGGTGCTCAGTCACTTGAATTTTTCTACCCTGTCGTAGCTCAAAAAGAGTTACAATCTTTTATTCATATAACGCCCAAAAATAGGCGTGATAAACTCAGTGATATACTGGGCTTCGGAGAAATGACCTCGCTGAAGACTGCTTTAAGGGAATTACAACAATCCTTGCAATCAAGGAAGCCCAATATGGTTTCCGCAGCTATGGATCCATTAAAGAAATGTGTTGGTACTAGATAATCAGAAAAGTGCTAAGGCTTTACACGAGCGTTGGTCACAGGGGAAATTCAATTATGATCAGGACCGAATAGATATAATAAGAATTGCTAGCTCTCTTCTGGAAATACAGATCAATACGAAAATGGAATTAACAGAATTAGAAAAATCGCTCTCTATAGTGCTACATGAAAAAAAAGAAAATTTTTGATAGTAGCAAAATTAGCTTCAGCTCGGGAGCAGATATAGACCTGCTTGCGTCTAGGTGGCAGAATTCCTCAAAAAAACTTAAAATTGTAAAAGACGCAATAGATTATGTATTGGACACACAAAGAGAGGCATTAAATGCAGAAATACTAAAATTTTGGAAAAGGGTCTGCAACTAGGCGCCCTATGTGCGAAGATCTAACGACGCCTACGCAACCTAAGAAAGACGAGTTCAACAGCGAATCTATGACAACGCCACGGTGATACGAAAGAACGAGAAACTTAAAGAGGCTTGCGATGTTGCCACTGATTCAATCCGGTCTTTTTTCATGCAAGCAAAACCATATATCTTACCTGCACTCTCCAAAGAAGAACAAAAATCGCTCAAATATTTTTTCCTGCCCGAGAACACGTTATGCCAGAAATTCTTTAATGCTTTTGATCGGCACGCTACTGCAGGCATAGAAATCAAAAAAACTATGAATGCTACTTTGCAATTTTTGCAGAAGGTACCGACGGCAGATCCTCAAGCGGTAGAATACGAGAAACCATACTCCACGGTTATTGCCAATCTGACTGATTCCCATCAAAAGTACGCAACAAACATCGCTACCTATATGCCTATTGGGGAAGAGTTTGCACACAGCCTTTCTGCGCGCATTGCCTCTTCTGAAAACGCGCAAGTTATTGAAGCCCTGTACGATATTGTTAAAAACCGTAATGATATCATGTTGCTAACAAAGTATGGAGAATCACTGCAAATCCTACGGCGCCTAACGCAGGAAACCGAAAAACATATCAATAACTTACAGGATAAGATTCTACAAGATCGCGCAAAGGAAATAAAACATTGGTATGATACCCTCATCCCTCATCCTGATGATTCAAGCCCTAATTCAGGAGTAAGTTTTGACATTATGGAACCTGGACATGAGAAAACAAATATATATGCCTTGAGCTACGGTGAGCAGATGTCAGCACCGGCAAACCTCAGTGAGTGTCAGCTTAATTGCTTGGGCTTAGCGGTATGGGGCTCATGTGCGCCACTTCTCAACAATCACCATTTGGCTTTATCGTTTTCGATAATCCAATTCAATCGATGGATGATAACCACACTGAAAGTTTTATAGTGACGGTACTGAAAAAACTCATCCGTAAACACGGTAAGCAAGTAATCGTGCTTTCTCATGATAAAATTTTTACCAATATGTATGCATGCACTATGATTTTACTCCTCCTTCAAAAAAATCAAAAGGGGCGCAAGTGAAAGAAAATCTCGGTTTACAAAAAGATCTCAACCATATTCGGCAGATAATAAACGAAGGGGATTTCAAAAGTGCAGCTGTGAAAATGCGTATCCTTGTAGAGAGCTTCTTACGAAAGTTATCTGAGAAGGAGAGCATATCTATCCCCGGCAGTATAAAGGCGCGAAAAAATTGCTGGAATTTATCTACAAGCACAGGTGCATACCTGAGGATAAGAGGAGCGTAGAAGCTTACAGGATACCCTTACTTTGTTAAACTCAGCTGCTCATGATAATCCCGAGAATTTATCTATGACAGAAAATTATGTCATCCCCCATTATGGTGTCTTGAAGGAAATTATTAGTCGCCACAAATTTTCAAAATAAAGTTGCAAATCCCATCTCAATTTAGCGACGTCACTAAGTTGCAAACATCATAGAATATCTAGCAGGTACAACCTACCCTTCCTAGGAATAATCCATTTTAGATATCACATTGCGACGACAGAAATTAACGCACAGCCTGTAGAAAGACAAAACAACTATACAACACATATTCAGCGCCCCTTCGGAATCGCATTGTTGGGTTTTTCTAGACTGTCCATCAAACAAGCATTAGGTCATACAATCAATGAATGGCGGAGAGAGGGGGATTCGAACCCCCGATACCGTTAGGTACTCCGCATTTCGAGTGCGGTACATTCGACCACTCTGCCATCTCTCCACTAAATGTAAGCAAATACACCTTGAATATCATACTTTCCTTGACATAGAATGAAGGTTTGGTTAGCTACTATATTAGTATAAACTGGCAAATTCTAAAAACAGAATGTCATGATTATTGCTTAACTGCAACGGATAATTTAGTCTTCTCTAGTATTTGTTGATTGTGCTGATGCAAAAATTGCACGATATTCAGTTTTATTTGCAGATGAAAGGAAAGACGTTATGTTTGCAATTATAGAACATGGGGGAAAACAGAGTCGCGTATCTGCGACCGATACTATTACAGTAGAAAAGATTGTTGCTAAGGACGGTGATAATATACGATTTGATAATGTTCTCGCAGTCGGGAAGGATGAACATCTTTCGGTAGGAACACCTCGCGTAGAAGGAGCTTATGTCGAAGCCGAAGTGGTCAAACAACTTCGTACGAAAAAGGTTGTTGTTTTCAAGAAACGCCGTCGACAGAATTACAGGCGAACCCATGGACATCGCCAAGAAATGACAGTCGTACGCATTACTAGCATTGTGACTTAATAAAGTAAGGTGTTTTGAGAAATATTAAAGCTCTATAGGAAGATATAATGGCACATAAAAAATCCGGTGGATCAACACAAAATGGAAGAGACTCTGCAGGACAACGACTTGGTTTAAAAAAATCTGGTGGACAGTCCGTCATAGCAGGAAACATAATTATACGTCAGCGTGGAACACGTTATCACCCAGGCTTGAATGTCGGTCTAGGGAAAGATCATACTATTTATGCACTCGTTGATGGACATGTGCGATTTTTTAAAAAATTTTCAAAAGGAAGAGCATATGTATCTGTGATTCCAAAGATAGAAGACACTCAGTAATCAAAAGCTCCTTCTATTTTGATTGGTAATATATTTAAACACTTCCACGATTTACACTTATAAAGGAAGCGTTCTCCAACGGGGTTTATCGTATTTGTTTTTTAAAATCATTGGTCTTCGAAAGAGAGGGAAAACTGCGCCTGTGTTGTTTCGAAGATTTCTATGAAAAATTAATGAGTTATAAGAGTATACAATTGTTATAATCCTAGCAGGATTCAATGAAATTTCTAGATGAAGCAAAAGTTTATATTAGATCAGGAGATGGAGGTGCTGGGGGCATTTCTTTTCGACGTGAAAAATTTATTGAGTTTGGCGGACCAGATGGTGGATCAGGTGGACGTGGTGGAGACGTATGGATTCAAGCCACTAGCAATCTCAATACTTTGATAGATTTTCGCTATCAACAGCATTTTAAAGCACAACATGGCGAAAAAGGCATGAAACGAAACCGTAGCGGTGCAAAAGGCGAAGATGTCGTACTTACTGTTCCTGTCGGAACACAGGTATTCGAGGAAGATGGAATTAGCCTTATTTGTGATCTCGATCAAGAAGGGCAACGTATTATATTAGCACCTGGTGGTAATGGCGGTTTTGGCAACGCTCACTTCAAATCATCTACTAATCAGGCACCTTATTATGCCAATCCTGGCATCCTTGGACAAGAAAAAATTATTTGGCTTAAATTGAAACTAATTGCTGATATTGGAATTATTGGTCTCCCTAACGCAGGGAAATCGACTTTTTTAGCCTCGGTAACAAGAGCAAAGCCTAAAATTGCTGATTATCCGTTTACTACCTTGTATCCTAACTTAGGAATCGTAAAAGAAGGATATAAAGAATTTATATTGGCAGATATCCCTGGAATCATTAAAAATGCCCATCAAGGTGCAGGCATTGGAGATCGATTTCTAAAGCATACCGAACGCACGCATGTCTTATTGCATATCGTTTCTGCTCTTGAAGAGAATGTCCAAGCGGCGTATCAATGTATCCTAGATGAATTATCCGCTTATAATAGCGAGTTGCGCAAAAAAATAGAAATAGTGGGCCTTTCCCAAATAGATACAGTGGATAGTGATACCCTTGCTAGGAAAAAAAACGAACTTGCCACTCAATGCGGACAGGTACCATTTGAATTTTCATCTATTACAGGACATGGGATACCACAAATATTGGAATGTCTTCATGATAAAATTTTTTCTATCCGAGGAGAAAATGAATTCTAAGAAAGAGAACCTAGAAAGAAATGTAAAGTTTATTGACTACGGACAATGCTTAAACTCTTTATATTTGATCCATTTATAACTTTCTTGCTCAAAACAAATAGTACAACGGAAATTTTTTAGAAAAAAATATTAAACGAGATCATTATACTAATGAAAAACACTTATTTTCCAAGCATAATCAATCTAGACAAATTAGAGTCATAACAATGCAACAATCCCAATCTCTGCAAGATATTATGCGTATGCCAAAAGTAGAACCAGGCATGAAGATAGGGCTATTTGGCGGAAATTTTAATCCTCCGCACCATGGACATATAGAAATAGCTCAAATTGCTATCAAAAAGCTCAACTTAGATCAATTATGGTGGATTATTACTCCTTTTAATTCTGTGAAAAATTATAATCTATCCTCTTCTTTAGAAAAACGTATTTCTTTAAGCCAGTCATTGATCAAAAATCCACGTATCCGCATTACTGCTTTTGAGGCATATCTAAATCACACAGAAACTTTCCATACAATACTGCAAGTTAAAAAACATAATAAATCAGTGAATTTTGTCTGGATTATGGGTGCCGATAATATAAAAAGTTTTCACCAGTGGCACCACTGGAAAAGAATTGTCACGACAGTGCCAATCGCAATCATTGATAGATTTGATGTAACATTTAACTATATATCGTCGCCAATGGCAAAAACATTTGAATATGCTCGATTAGACGAATCACTGAGTCATATCCTATGCACGACTTCCCCACCCTCTTGGTTATTTATTCATGATAGACATCATATCATCAGCTCTACAGCGATTCGAAAAAAAATAATAGAACAAGATAATACGCGTACACTGGGCATATAGTACCGTAAAACAATTCATGGTAACAAACGCTAAGGATGTGAAATCATTGTCGAAAATGTTAGACATTTTTTTTAATGAGCTCGACTTGCTTTCTTTCCCCTATTGCTGATCAACGGCATGCAATCTTACTGAATCAAGCAAAAAATAATCCATCACCAATTATTCGCCAAATTATAGTATACAAAGAGGTATCTGCTGCCTTGTCTGATTCGAGCACCGCTAGGCACTAGATGTAAACATCGAAAGAACTAAGTAAAAATATAGCAAACCAATCTCATATTACCACAAAAATTGTATTTCGGGATTAACTGACCCTGTTACCTAATAAAAATAACACCTTATCGACAAGGCATGAAACAAGTCCACGCATTTTATTTGTATTATAAAAACGATCAATATCTGCTTACCCTAGCCCATATCATGGCCAAGACATGTTCATTCCAATATCAAAAAACCAACCGCATGCCAATGCGTTACTATGCTTTTGGCGCACCCGAAGAGATTCGAACTCCTGACCCCCAGATTCGTAGTCTGGTACTCTATCCAACTGAGCTACGGGCGCTTATACAAGACAAACATTGTCCTTAGAATAGTATAAACGAGATTACAACAAAAGCATATCAGAAATAAAGTAATTTTTCAAAGAAAAGTCATAATTCTCCTAAAAAACAAGGGAATATAATAATTAGAGCAATGTTTAATTATTACCTATGAAATAAATTTACATGGTGATAATCTCTCGATTCAGATCAGATCATCTAACATTAAAAACTACGGTGATGTATCATATAAACGTATGATAAAATACTCTGAATTCTATTGTAAATATTATGATATAAACTGGTGATCAACATATATTCTTCATGCCTAATGCTAACTATTTTATATGCAATGTGAACTTAATATCCAAATTCATCCCCTAAATCCCTTACCTTCCATTGTCAGAAATTCTATCAATCTTTTGCATGTTTTTTGCGAAATTATTCTATATGAGAACTGAATAACAACAATAAAGATTTTAAAAAACGAGGTGTATTTTGAACCATTACTATCAAAAAGAAAGGATCACCTCTTACAGCTACAAAAAATAAAAGCAATAAGAATTATTCAATTCCTAAACCCCTCTTATCTAGAACGATAAATAAGCCGTATTTAAAAATTTTCAAAACAAGCTTCTAATAATTTAATTTGTGTTTGAACATGATTAGGTCCACGCGAAATTTCATCGAAATCTGCCCTATAAATCTCTTGATCCAAAAGGACTATCCGTCTTTGAAGCTGTGAAGAACGCTCTACAAGATTTTTAAAAAAGCACGGAAGCTCAGTCCATCCAGGAACAGTAGAATCTAGACCAGAATAATCAAACTTTATCTTTTCTTTCTCCGACATGACCTGCTCGAGAGTCATATTGCCATCTTCCAAAGCACGTTGTAAAAATAACCAAGAAACCATCTGCATTAAGCGCGTCGTTAAAAGAACCGATTCAGAAGTATATAATTTTGAAATTGCACGAGGTAGCGTCTTCGACAATAAATGCCCTTCTCGGTCAAAATAACAAGAAGTCTCTTCTACAAGAGCAATGCTCTCTTTATAAAGAACCTTCAATCGCATAGAAAAAAGCCTTCTATTCAGACAACTAATTGAACCTGAAACACGATTAGACATAAACCAACCCTTATCTAAAATTTCCTAAAATCCTCCGAGGAGTGAAAATATTAATTCCCGCTTTAGCATAAAAATTAAAATCGATAAAAAGAACCATTGCGTAATACAAGACCACTTTCCATGATTTTTAAATAGCCTTTTATTCTTTTTCCAAAACTATCTGCCATTACTATTTTCTAGAGATTTTTTCCAACAACCTTTTGTTGCTAAACTATTCATATGAGCACGATGCGATAAAACACGTTGTGCTACAACTACATTATCTTGCTTTCCATTCCATGCACGTAGCGCAGATTCTTGTAAAGCACGACCATAGGAAAAACTTAATCTCCACGGGCAATCACCCATAGAATTCATCGCTGACAAACGCGCTGTAGCATCTTGCTCAGACTGTCCTCCAGACAGGAATGCTATACCTTGAACAGCACATGGAACTACGCGTTTAAATATTTTTATAGTGTTGCTTGCAATCTCTTCATCGGATACTTGAGGGGCACTTTTCCCTGGAAGGATCATATTGGATTTCAGTACTAACCCTTCAAAACACACTCTCATAGTATACAATTCATTGAATAGCGTGCGCAATACAAATTCCGTCACTTCAGCACAACGTTCAATTGTATGATCCCCTTCCATAAGCACTTCAGGCTCAACGATAGGAACAAGACCTGCATTCTGACAAAGAACAGCGTAGCGCGCTAATATGTGCATATTAGCCTTAACAACAGTCATACTTGGCAATACATCAGAAACAGAAAGAACAACGCGCCACTTAGCAACACGAGCCCCAGCATCTTTATATTGCTTTAATCTCACATCTAGATCATCCAAACCAACAGTAATATGCTCCCCTGGATATAAAGGATAAGGCTTTAATCCACGATCAACCTTAATCCCAACCAATACACCAGAAGAAGAGATAAGATCTACAAATGATGTACCATCTTGAGCATTCTGATAAAGTGTTTCTTCATAAAGGAGAATACTAGAAATATATTGCATCGCATCTTTTGCTCGAAATAACATTTCTCGATAATCACGCCTAGAATTTTCTGTGGATTCCAAATGGATTGCCTTAAAACGCTTTTGTATCGTAGCATTAGACTCATCCGCAGCAAGAATTCCTTTCCCTGCTTGAAGCATCATGGCAACACTATTTTCAAGATCTTGCATCATTTTCTATTATCTCCATAAAATATTTTCCAAGAAAAAATCCACATATTGAACTCCTATCACAAATAAACGAATACCTTTGGATTTCCAGATACTAAAAACCATCCTGTCCCATCAGCAATGACCAGATAGCGCAACAATCCCAGGTAAATCCTTACCTTCTAACCACTCAAGAAATGCCCCTCCAGCTGTAGAAACATATGTAAATTCATTCGAAATACCCGCATGAGCAAGTGCAGTGATGGTATCCCCCCCTCCTGCAATAGAAATAATTCTTCTTTCTTTTGTTAGTTTGGCTACATAGTGTGCTACTTCAACCGTAGCCCTATCGAAAGGCTCTATTTCAAAAACACCAAGTGGGCCGTTCCACATCACAGTTCTTGCTTGCGCAATAACCTGTTTAATATATTCTACTGTCTTAAAACCAACATCTAATATAATAGAATCCAGAGGCACAGATTGCGCTGAAACAACTTGTGTGGGAATTCCTGTTTTCATTTCTCTAGCAACGACAACATCTCGTGGCACAATAATTTCACAAGCAGATCTTTTAGCTTCCCATGCTATCTGGTGTACATTGTCAGAAAAATCACGTTGACACAACGAGCGACCTACTCCCATGCCCTGTGCTACTAAAAAACTATTGGCCATACCACCACCAATCACCAACTTATCAACTTTTTTTACGAGATTAATGAGCAACGTGATCTTGGTAGAAACCTTAGAGCCTCCCACGATTGCAACTAAAGGTTTTTTAGATTCACTAAAACAACTTTCTAGCATACTAAGCTCTTTTTGCATGGCACGACCAATATAGGAAGGCAATAAATGAGAAAGACCTGTAATAGAAGCATGTGCCCGATGAGAAACAGAAAAGGCATCATTAATATAAAAATCGCCATTTCGCGACAACATCCTTACAAAATCTGGATCATTCCTTTCTTCTTCCGAATAAAAACGAACATTTTCTGCAAGAATAATGCCCCCTTCTGACAAAGAAGCGATTGATTGCGACAAGGTTGAACCAATGCAGTCGTTAACAAAAAGAATATTTTTGTGAAGAATAGACTCCGCGATAGAGACCACTTTAAATAAAGAACAATCTTTATCTGATTTACTTTGAGGACGTCCTAAATGAGAAAAAATAACGACTTTTGCTTTCTTTTCTACAAGCTCAAGAATTGTTGGAACTACACGCTCAATACGAGTAACATCTGCGACTTTTCCATCTATAAATGGAACATTCCAATCAACACGCAACAAACAACGAAGCCCCCTTATATCACGAAGATCATTCATGGTTCTAAGACGACTCATAATTTTAACCTTTCCACTTAAAAATCAGATCATATGACAACTAAAGAGAAATGAACAAAGTTCTATGAGAGATTAGCCATTGCTGATGCGGTATCCAACATACGATTGGAAAAACCCCACTCATTATCATACCAAACCAGTACACGAAGAAGATTCTGAGAAACTACTTTTGTCTGATCAGCTGCAAATATGGATGAATAAGACGTATGATTAAAGTCTACAGAAACCAATGGAAGAGTGACATAGCCCAGAATATTTTTTAAATCTCCTTCGGCAAAATATTTCATCGTTGCATTGATTTCGTCAATATTCACATCACGACTTGTTACACATTTTAAATCCAC
Source organism: Candidatus Liberibacter asiaticus (assembly GCF_000590865.3). Classification (NCBI taxonomy): domain Bacteria; kingdom Pseudomonadati; phylum Pseudomonadota; class Alphaproteobacteria; order Hyphomicrobiales; family Rhizobiaceae; genus Liberibacter; species Candidatus Liberibacter asiaticus. The sequence goes on along the minus strand of NZ_CP010804.2, from coordinate 612,099 downwards.
CATCGATACATTAGGCGTGGGAACTCGAATGGACGAACCGTCTAATTTACCTTTGAGATTCGGCAAAACTAGCTCTACAGCTTTGGCTGCGCCAGTCGAGGTAGGAACCATCGATATAGCTGCTGCTCGTGAACGATAAAGATCACTATGTCCCGCATCTAGAACGTGCTGATCACCTGTATAAGAATGAACAGTCGTCATATATCCTTTTTCAATCCCAAACATTTTATCTAAAACATGGACCACTGGAACCAAACAATTAGTGGTGCAAGAAGCATTGGAAACAACTTTATCCTCTTTATTTAACGATTGATGATTGACACCGTAAACGATAGTCTTTTTGACTCCTTTACACGGCGCAGATACTAAAACACGCTGAGAACCATTAGATAAATGAAGCGAAGCTTTTTCTTGCGTTACAAAAAAACCTGTACATTCCATAGCTACATCAACATCACCCCATGGAAGATCCTGCGGATCGCGAATACTAGTGACTTGTATAGGTCCCAAACCAACATCTATGGTATCGCCTATGATTTTCACCTCTCCTGGAAACCTTCCATGTACCGAATCGTACCGCAATAAATGAGCCATTGTCTCTATAGAATTAAGATCATTAATCGCTACAATTCTCACATCATCGCGTCTTGACTCAACTGCAGCGCGAAGAATACATCGTCCAATACGACCAAAACCATTTATAGCAACTTTGCAAACCATTCTTCTCTTCCTCATACAATATACAAAAGAAACATCTAGAAAAATTAAAACACTACACTGATAGTTTTCTCTCAACCATATCCACAATTGCGATAGCATTAATGCCAAAATGTTGATAGAGGAGATCACACGATCCTGAAGCCCCGAAACCTTGCATTCCAATAAATGATCCATCAGATCCAATGAAAGCATCCCATCCTTGACGTAATCCTGCTTCAATTGCGATCTTGATTGGAGATGAACCTATAATTTGCGCACGATACGAATCTGATTGCTCAAAAAACAATTCAAAACAAGGAACCGATACTACACGAGTAGAAATATTCCGAGATGATAAAATTTCACACGCTTCTACAGCGATTTTTAATTCAGAACCTGAAGAAAAAATTGTGACTTGTGCATTAGGTGTGGAAATATAATCATAAGCTCCTAGAGCACATAAATTATTTGATTCATATTGGGTACGGAGAAAAGGCAAATTTTGTCTAGATAAAGATAATACAGACGGACGGTTTTTTTCCTTAAGAGCTACTTGCCAACATTCTAATGTCTCTATCGAATCCGCAGGTCTCAATACTAGAAGATCAGGAATAGCTCTCAATGCTGCTAAATGTTCTACAGGTTGATGGGTAGGACCATCTTCACCCAAACCTATAGAATCATGTGTCAAAACGTGAATGACTCTTATCCCCATCAAAGATGCTAGCCTTATAGCAGGACGACTATAATCAGAAAATACCATGAAAGTACCTGAATATGGTGCCAATCCCTTGTGCAAGGCTATCCCATTCATTGCGGCAGCCATCGCGTGTTCACGAACACCATAATGTAAATAGCGCCCTGAAAAATCACTCTTCGAAATAGCTTTCATCTGACTAGTTTTTGTACCATTAGAACCAGTAAGATCTGCCGATCCTCCTATAAGTTCTGGCAAACAATCGTTCACTACTTCCAACACAAGCTCAGAAGATTTTCTCGTGGCAATCATTGGCTTGGAATGTTCAAATTTTTTCTTCAAATTTATAAAGGCATTATCAAAACAATCAGGCAATGCATCTGAAAACCGGCGTTCAAATTCCTTTCGAATACTACTTTTCATAGAAGAAAGGCGTTCTTGCCAATCTGCTCTTGTTTGAGAAGAACGTAATCCAGCCAAACGCCATTTCTTCATTATATCATCAGGAATAAAAAAAGGATCTAAATCCCAATTCAGTGCCTTACGAGTAGCTTTTATTTCCTCTTGACCCAATGCAGAACCATGCACTTTATTGGTCCCTGCCCTATTGGGAGATCCAAAACCAATAACTGTTTCACAAGCAATCATCGTTGGTTTGTCAGACAATTGCGCTTTTCTAAGGGTAGAGGTAATAGCATGATGATCATGTCCATTAACAGAAAGAGTATTCCATCCAGAAGCACGGAATCGAGCATACTGATCCGTAGAATCTGCTAAAGAAATAGGACCATCTATCGAAATACCATTATTATCCCAAAGAACGATTAGTTTACTTAATCCAAGATGTCCCGCGAAAGAAATCGCTTCTTGGCTTATACCTTCCATCAGGCAACCATCACCAACCAACACATAGGTATAATGATCGATTAATACATCACCAAATTCTTCTCTCAATTTACGCTCTGCAATAGCCATGCCCACAGCATTGGCAATGCCTTGTCCTAAAGGACCAGTCGTTGCCTCAATACCAGCACACGAACCATACTCGGGATGCCCTGCTGTTTTGGAACCAATAGTTCGAAAATTTTTTATATCCTCAATCGTTACATCTTGGTAGCCTAGCAGATAGAGTAATGCGTAATATAACATAGAGCCATGTCCTGCTGACAAGACAAAACGATCCCGATTTGGCCAATACGGACATTGAGGATCAAAAACCATGCATTGCGTAAAAAGTGCAGTAACAACATCTGCCATTCCCATAGGCAAGCCAGGATGTCCAGAATTAACATTTTCTATAGCATCCATTGACAAGAATCTAATAGCATCCGCCATCTTTTTGTAATCGTCATCATACTTCATCAATACCACATTTCTCCCCCCAACAGGATGCCCCAATCCCCCTCGAAATTGCTCTCAAATATCTTACTGTCAAAAAATACAACATTACAATATGCGAAAATCTACTCTAATTTAATTTCCTCACTCTTCGTTGTACTTTATTTATCACTTTTCTTTAACAAACCATGTTAACTCAATAGAATAATTTGCTCAATAAGAACAGAGCAAATTATGCAATTATTCAAAGATGATTAATGCTTGATCGATAGTGAAAATATTCTTTGCTAACGCTCTATAATATTTTAAAATGAAGCGCATATTTAAAAAAAATTCCAAATAATTAGCTGATGTTAATCCAGAATAACTTGACCTCATGTACAGGAGATAAAATCAAATCTACAGTCGATGAATTAAACTCGATATCCTCTCGTAGACAAAACATCCCCCCATCTTCTGTGATTTCTGATCTAGTCGTGCATCCTCATGAAAAGAAAGAACCCAAAAAGCATCATGAATGAGTTGCTCATTCTCATCGAAATCGTCTACATTATGTGCGCTACGATAAAAATCAGGTGTAAGGATCTTGCATGAATGACCCCACGAGAACATAAAAATCTGATACGCAAAAAAAAAATGATCGCGCGCAATCTACTTTCTCCAGCATATCGCCATATGAAAAGCATTAGCCTCGCAGATCTCGGCGCAAAAAAGATCCCATTGAAAAAAAAAAACCAAAATCGCAACTTTTTATCCTATGCAATCGGAAGTCAATGTAAATATCCTAGTCGACAAAATAGCACACAAAGAATGCTCATTCTGCCTCCCAGCGATTACAGGAAACACAATGATTTTTCGTCAATACGAAAATCCTACTGATCTGGTAAAATCAGCCGTTGGCACTCTATCACCACCATCGTATGCTAAAGAAATGAGCCCAGATCTTATACTGATGCCACTTATTGCTTTTGATCTTAAAGGAAATCGAATAGGATACGGGAGAGGATATTATGACCGAGCTATAGCTGATATACGCCTTGAAGGGAAAAATCCTTATCTCTTGGGTATTGCATTTGATATGCAAGAAACCTCATGCATTCAGGCGGAAGCTACAGATATTCGTCTACATGCGATTCTGACGGAGAGTAGATTTAGTCAATTTAGTACGGAGCATATAGAGAAAGTATGAGACTTTTATTCCTTGGTGACATCGTTGGAAAAACAGGTAGATCTATTGTATATGAGATGCTGCCACGCCTAATTCGGGATTTTCAACTGGACTTCGTAATAGCCAATGGAGAAAACAGCGCCGGCGGTTTTGGTATTACTGAAAAAATATTTTGCGAGATGATGGAAACTGGGATAGATGTAATCACCACAGGAAATCATGTTTGGGATAAACGAGAAGCACTTGTCTTTTCTCAACGTCACTGTAAATTTCTACGCCCAGCAAATTATCCTCCAAATACCCCTGGCAATGGATCTGGATTATATTGCGCGAAAAATGGCTCAAATGTCTTAGTCGCTAATATCATGGGGAGAGTTTTCATGAACCCCCTATTAGATGATCCCTTTAGAACAGCCGATAAAATTTTAGCGACATGCCCTTTAAAAGAACAAGCGGATGTTATAGTCTTTGACTTCCATGCCGAAACAACTAGTGAAAAACAATGTTTTGCGCATTTTGTCGACAGTCGCGCTAGCCTTGTAGTGGGAACCCATACTCATATCCCCACTGCTGATGCTCAAATTCTTGATGGTGGTACTGGTTATATAACTGATCTCGGAATGTGTGGAGACTATAATTCGTCCATCGGTTTAGATAAAGAAGAGCCGATTAATCGTTTCATTACACAAATTCCACGCAATCGTTTCGTTATAGCAAATGGACCCGCAACGTTATGTGGCATCTGCGCTGAGATTTCTGATGTCACTGGGTTGGCAGAGAAGATTGCCCCTATTCGTATTGGACCTCGACTTTCGGAAACACGTCCTGATTTTTGGACATAACAAGAAATATCCCCCTTACTTGAGCTACACGGTTTAAAAAGGATTACATTGATGGCTGGACATTCTCAATTTAAAAACATTATGCATCGCAAAGAACGTAAAGATGCCCTGAAATCAAAAATATTTTCCAAATTATCTCGTGAAATCACCGTATCGGCCAAATTATCCGGACAAAATCCATTAGAAAATCCACGCCTAAGGTTGGCTATTCAAAACGCTAAAAATCAATCAATGCCCAAAGAAAATATTGAACGGGCTATCAAAAAAGCAGGAAGCGACGATCTAGGTAATTACACTAACATTCGATATGAAGGCTATGGACCCGAAGGGGTTGCTATCATTATTGAAGCCTTGACAGATAATCGCAACCGTACAGCATCTAGCATACGCTCTATTTTCACTAAAGCCAATGGATCTCTTGGATCTACAGGATCGACAACTCGTTTCTTTGAACAAATTGGAGAAATTATTTATCATTCAAACATCGGAGATTCTAACTTAGCTATGGAAGTTGCTATCGAATCCGATGCTTTCGAAGTGCTATTCGAAGATCAAGAATATATCTTCTACTGTGATTTCAACAATGTAGGATTAACTTCTAAAAAATTAGAAGAGAAAATTGGTGAAGCACAAAGCATTAAAGTTATATGGAAACCTTTAAATTATATACGACTATCAAATGCCGACAAAGTAAAGTCTATCATCAAAATGATTGAAAACCTAGAAGATGATGATGACGTCCAAAGTGTGTACTCTAATCTTGAAATTGCAGATGACATAATATAAAGACAGCTCTCTCTAAATCTAACTTTACTACACGAGAAACAATCAAATTCGTCATAAGCAGCAATCCTCGTATTGTTCTTTGATATAAGTAAACACAGCTGTCGATGCATATTGAACAAAGATAAAACGATTAGGCAAGAATAGTATTAGGATTGAATTGTTACTATTTTTCACAATAGCGAACTATTGAAACTGTCAAAGGAATACTACGGCGCTGATCAACTCATAGAACAATAGTTACGTAATCTTATGATTTGCAAAAAAAATTCCAGCCGATCTAATAAACGTGATAATCCCATACATAACACCAAAAACACAGTGCATGCTACAAACATTTGAGTGATGATGCATAAATTGGCAAATTGATTGACTTATGGAGGAGAGAAAGGGATTCGAACCCTCGATACGTTGCCGTATACACCCTTAGCAGGGGTGCGCCTTCAACCACTCGGCCACCTCTCCACCTAGGAAATATGTTGAGATTGCACCAAATAATCAAGCATTTTATTCTATTCCAAGAAAAAAATGCTCATTTCAACCAATATATTTCGTTTTCACAAGACAAAATTGTTATTCCTTCGGAATAACCCATTGAAGATATTCGTACAACGCATTAATTAGCCCTTCTTTTCCTTCGTCTCCTTTGTATTCGCCACTGAGACTCTGTAGTTTATTTTTATACTCTTCAATGCGAGACCGCGTGAGCATTTTCTTGCGATGCTCTAACCAATCTTGTTTCTCTTTTTCACTTAGTGTATGGGGAAAATTGCGCGCTCTATAACGAAAGAATAATTCAGGCAATCGCCGATCACTGAATGGCAGATTTAACGTTGATAATTGTTCCGGTGCAGTACGAAGTATACGATCCATTATTTGACGGTCTACATCTGCAAAAAAACCATCATATAGTTGAGAATCTACGTCTTGCGATGATGATGTATAAGGCTTATTATATATCGCCTTGAATCTATCTCGTAGATTAGTTTGTTGACGCAATAATGTTAAATTTTCTAAGCAACGTTTATGATCAATTCCCCAACGCTCAAAGTGTTCTTTCTTACAGTAATCAATAGGCATAAGAATCGGGCATTTATTAAGATGCACCTCTTTGATAGGGACAGGAACCAAACCCTTTAATTCATCATGACTTGTAAATAATCGTTTTGCTAGTTGAACGCTATCCAAATCCTGAAATACTCGCATATCACCACTTAAGTTACAGCCGATTACACTATCCTTGTAACGAGGATGCCATGCTACAGGAGCAATCAGAGCGGTATTACTCCGAGAAGCTCCAAACATGCCCGAAACATGTACTAATGGCGTCATGTTCTGGATATCAATTAACTTTCTCAGTTGATTTTTATTGCGATAATCGTACAAATACTCAAATAATTTGGGCTTTTTCTCACGTATCAACCACACTAATGCAAGAGTAGCATAAACATCCGCTTTTGCATCATGCGCATTGACATGTTCGATACCATTTGCCAGTGCCAAATCCTGAAGCTTAAAACTTGTAGCCCCATCATCTCTGGATGGCCATTGGATACCATCAGGAGAGAAAGCATAAATAGCCCGCATAACATCCAATAAATCCCATCGAGAATTTCCGTTGTCCCAGCTCCAACGATACGAGTCATAAAAATTACGATAGAAAATGTTACGGCTATAATAATCATCAAATCTGATGTTATTGTACCCAATAATACAGGTATTGGGCACACTAAAAAACTGATGAATGCGTCGAGAAAACTCAGCTTCTACGACACCATCACGCAATGCTTTTTGTGGCGTGATTCCCGTAATAAATACCGCCTCTGGATCCGGCAAATAATCATCAGCGGGCTTGCAAAAAAATACTTCTGTACTCTCTATCTTCTCCCATTGCCGATCAACACGCACACCCGCAAACTGTGCAGGACGATCCAACGCAACATCACGGCCAAACGTTTCATAATCATATATTACAAAGTGGTTAGTCATGTTCATAACTCTCCTCACTCACAAAATATTCCTATTAGCATCACAGGCATCGACAGAGATGATATGTCATCAAAAAAATAAAAATTCCCAAGTATGATCTAAAGTAATATAGCAAAGGAAAAACATTTTCCTGCTCAAACATTACGGAAAAGCGCCGTGCTAACCTATATTTTCAAGAGAAAACCTGACAAAAGATGGGTTGCTACCGTTATATGCGCAACAGTTACTTCTTTTTCGACAGAGAGAATATCAAAAACCTGATCCTTAACTTCTTTCCATTTCTCATTCTGCATAATAGTAGCAACAGAACTACCAGTGGTAATAGCCTTGACAATCATCTCACGTCGCGCAGAATACATCCAGTCTAAACCTGCCGACAACGCAAGATTCTCATAGTGATCATCTACAACAACGTTGTGAGCTACAGACAGCAATCTATCAACACCTAATCCCACTGAAATAGCCGACCACATATCCAGCACTACTAATAGACTCGTATCACACGTTTCTGATATATCAATTAAATCTGGGACAACCATTAAAAATTGCATACGAACAATTCTATCCGCAAGATCGGGTGGAAAACCTTTGTTAGTGAGATTCGTCACCCAATTGTTAAAACGCTCTAACCATTCTACTGGTATCTTTTCTTGCAATAGACTATTAAGTTTATGGAATGCCGTTACAAGACGTTTGACTGCGTTACCAATATCTCCAATAAACTTTCCATTTTTTATGAGAAGACGCGTCAGATTAATAAAAATCAATCTAATCTCTTCATATATTTTATTCTGTAGCTCTCCACTAATTTGGTTATCCAACTTATCGACTTCTTGCCAAAGAGATTCCAATTCATAACCAGCGTACGCTATCACGGCAGAACGAATGACATCTTCGGTCGAAGAACCAGTCTCTTTAGCCAAGCTTACTACAAAACAAGATCCCCCTTTATTAATAATTTCGTTAGCTAGAACTGTTGCAACAATTGCTCTACGTAATTGATGATTCATAATATCTTCCGAATATAACTCACTCAACTGCCGTGGAAAATAACTCAATAATATGCTAAAGAAAAATGGATCATCTATGAGAGTACTGTCTAATAATTGTTCTGATAATTTAAGCTTAGCATATGCGAGCAAAATAGCGATTTCAGGACGGCTAAGCGAAACTTCCTCTCGGATACGTTCTTCGAAAGACACAACGCTTGGTAAATGTTCCAGTTCCCGATCAAGAGCCCCCTCTTTACCCAAAAACTTCATCAGTTGCGCAAAATTCCACATCATCGCCATGCCCTTGCGTGATTCCAAAGAGATAGCTAAAGATTGTAAATAATTATTACGCAGAACAAGCTCTACTACTTCAGAAGTCATTGAACTTAAAAGCTTATTACGATTCTCTAAAGTAAGCCTTCCATCACGCATTGCTGAAGCTAATGCAATCTTTATATTGACTTCTAGATCAGAGCAATTGACGCCACCTGAATTATCAATAGCATCAGAATTAATGCGTCCACCATTTAATGAATAAACAACTCGGGCTTGTTGAGTAAGCCCAAGATTAGCCCCTTCTCCTATAACCTTTGCGCGTACCTTGTCGGCAGTTACACGCAATATATTATTGCCTTTATCCCCTATATCCGCATTATTTTCTCTAGGTGCACGAATATAAGTTCCAATACCTCCAAACCATAAAAGGTCTACTGAAGCCATCAAAATTGCCGAAATAATCTCAGAAGGCGTCGCTATCTGTTTTGATATCCCTATGACAGCTACAGCTTCAGGAGTCAACTGTACTGCTTTCTCTTTTCGCGAAATAATCATTCCACCCTTAGACAACACTTTCCGATCGAAATCCTGCCAACTTGAAGATGGGGAATCAAAAAGCCTCTTACGTTCATCAAACGTAGTTTCCGAATTTGGATCTGGATCAATAAATATATCACTATGATCAAAGGCAGCAACAAGCTGTATCTTCCTAGATAAAAGCATGCCGTTTCCAAATACATCTCCCGACATATCGCCAACGCCAGCAACAGTAAAAGGCGTAGATTGAATATCAATATCCATCTCGCGAAAATGTCTCTTTACTGTTTCCCACGCACCACGTGCAGTGATCCCCATCTTTTTGTGATCATAACCCATTGATCCACCCGAAGCGAAAGCATCATCTAACCAAAATTTCGCCTCCTGAGCTAAGATATTCGCCGTATCTGAAAACGTTGCTGTCCCTTTATCCGCAGCAACAACAAAATAAGGATCATTGCCATCTAAACAAACAGTATTATCCGGATGAATAATTTCCTGCCCTTCAAAATTATCCGTTATGGAAAGTAATGCACGGACATAAGTCTTATAGGCTTCACGCCCTATTTTAATTATTTCATCTCTACGCCCTTCAGATGGCAATCTCTTAGGATAAAACCCTCCTTTAGCACCAACAGGAACAATGACAGCATTCTTTACTTTTTGTGCTCTTACCAATCCGAGAACTTCTGTACGGTAATCTGCCGCTCTATCAGACCAACGCAAACCACCTCGTGCTATCTTTCCACATCTTAGATGAACCCCTTCAACTTCAACACCATAAACAAAAATCTCTCGGTGTAATTCATCTGTACCCACACTATTAATTTTACGAGAATCAAATTTAAAGACGAGCGCAATATCATCTTGATTTTTTTGAAAATAGTTAGTTCGCAGCGTACCAGAAATTAAATTCACATAAGAACGCAATACAGTATCATCATCTAAACTGGGAACTTTCAACAAAGCAGAATCTATTTCCCCTAAAATTCTCTTAGTATTTTCTCCTCGCTCTTGATCAGATAAACTAGGATCAAAACGGTAGCGAAAAAGACTAAAAAGCAATTGACTGATTGTAGGATTCTTACTTAAAACACGTGCAATAAAGTTTTGTGACCATGTAACAGATGCTTGCCGGAGATATCGAGCATATGAGCGTAAAACGCTAATCTCATATACACGTAAATCCGTAAGCATGATCAAATGATTGAAGGAATCGTTATCTACTCTCTCGTGAAAAATATATTTAAAAGCTTCGACAAGAGCATCTCTACGATCTACAAGATCAAATCGCGCAATAGTAGCAGGACTTAAATCCATCTGATATAAGACAACCAGATGCTCTTCATCATCTGCTAGCATCTTAATTTCGAACGTATCCTCACTAATGACTGTAAAGCCTAAATTTTCAAGCAGTGGCACACGTTTCGACAAAGAAAACGGACCCCTAGCATGAAAAATCTTAATCTGCACTTTCCCATCTTCTTTGTTTTCAAAGCACACACGTAGCTTTTCTTTGCCTTCTGCACAACTGATAATGTAGGGTAAGTCTTCTACCGCCTTTTCAGGAGAAAAGACATCTCGAAACGTCTGGGAAAATATAAAACGCGGAACTCCATCACCAGCGCTTTTGTAAAATTTATCTTCCCAGCATGCAACAATAGAGCGAACGCCTTCCTCAAGAGATTCTTGGGATGGATGAGATATTTCTCCACCTGAACGAACTATTACAAAATGAATTCTTACCAATCCTTCTTCAAGAATGCTAGAATAAAAGGCTACATGACCCTCACAGACTTCGGATAAATAATTACCAATCTTCTCCCGCACAAAAGAATCAAAATATTCCCGAGGTATATAAATAAGGGACGAAAAAAAATGATTAAAACGATCAATTCGAGGAAGAACACGTACACGAGGTCTATCCATAATATCAATAATTTGTTCACAAAAAGACGCTAAAAGCGTTGAATCAATTTGAAATAACTCATCCCTTGGATAAAATTCCAACGTGTTCTGTAACATACGGCTTGAGTGACTGTTAGGATGAAAATTAAGCAAATTTTGAACTTTAACAATTTTCTCACGCAATAATGGAATCTTGGATGCTCTTTGCGAATACACTAATCGCGTGAAAAATCCAACAACATGCAGCTCCCCTATAAGATTTCCTCTTTCATCAAAATGCTTAATCCCTATATGATCCATATAAGTACGACGATATATAACTGATATCACATTAGATTTAGTAATAATTAAAAAATCATTGCCTTCTGGAAAACTACGAGTTGCTGGCGTTACACGATCAAAACCCAAAACAACAATACTAGAATCCCTCAAGATTCCTAATTCTGTTGGCATGTCATGATCTAATTTTACTTGTTTTTGTCCTGCTACAAGAGGATGATAGCGCATGCCCATGAATTGGAAATTATCTTCATTCAACCAATTGAGAAAGGTCAAGGCTTCGACTGCATACTCTTTAATACCCGTTAAATGACAGAAAGATTTTTGCATTTTTTCAAGAGATGCAAGCATTTCCCGTGAATCTTGCGAAACCAACTTGAGTTGTTCAATGATAAAAATAAGTTGTTTTTTTATTTCTATAGCTTCTTCTGGCGTGATTTTTAGACAATGAATTTGTATCAAGCTGATTTGTTTTTGTGCAATGCCACAGCTTTCAGGAGAATATAACTGCCAATCACAATTTTTATCTTTTGTAAAAACTGGATGAACAGCCATCGTCAGATTGCGGCATCTCGCTACTATTTCTCCTATAATAGATTGGTATAAGAAAGGAATATTATCCACAATAACCGTAATAATACTGATAGATATCCCCGAAGGATTAATACCTTCAACTTCTCTTATATCTATACAACACGCACTAGAATGATCCCAACCCGCAAAAATATCATATGAGACAACAGAAGTAAGAGCAAGCATTTGCGGGGTATACTTCTCAAGATCATCAATACTAGCTTCTCCAAACATTGCGGAAGCACTAAATGACGGCAATCCTAAAATAGCTATTGCTATATCAACGTCACCGATGATTTTACTTCGTTTTAAATCTCTCGAAATCACCATCATTATCCTATTACGACTAATGGACACGTGTATCAATTAGGATTATGAAAATTTTTCAATCTATATAATCTCAACCAAGGCACAAAAAATTTATTTCTCACTTGAACGAATCATTTCATTAACCGTAATGATCAAATAAATTGTATTGATAAAGGCTTAACTCACTCTCAATTTTTATCATTTCCTTTTTAAAAAATTATTACTTATGGAATAGCCGTTTCGTTTATTGGTATAAACAATATCGTGCTTGATTTTTCCAGTAAAAAACGACACAATTGGATATTATGACTAGCTTTCCTAACACCTTACTTGAACGTCATCGCGAGTTCATTCAAGATCAGTATGATAAAAAGTTATTTCAAGAACTCGCAAATCAACAGAAGCCTAAGATAATGATTATCTCTTGTTGTGATTCACGTGTCGCACCCGAGACAATATTCAATGCTAAACCAGGAGAGCTCTTTGTAGTACGCAACGTCGCAAATATTGTGCCACCCTATGAGCCAGATGGACAACATCACGCAACTTCTGCTGCAATTGAATTTGCAGTACAAGGGCTTAATGTTGAACATATAGTGGTTATGGGTCATGGACGTTGCGGAGGAATACAAGCTGTTTTAGACTCGAATAATTCTTCTACCTCTCCTGGAGATTTTATCGGAAAATGGATGGACATCGTACGTCCTATTGCTCAAAAAATAGTTGCAAACAATCCTACCGAAAAACAAACTATTCTAGAACAACTCTCAATTCGCAATTCCTTAAAGAATATACGCAATTTCCCTTTTGTTAACAAATTGGAAAAAGAACATATGCTACAAATCCACGGCGCTTGGTTTGATATTAGCTCTGGCAAACTATGGATCTTGGATCCTACAAGCAATGAATTCACCTGTGATACCAGATGATTCATTGAAAATATGCTCGCACAGCGCACAATTATTAATGACGAAAGTGTCTTATACCTGTAAAAACCATTGCTATACCATGCTGATCCGCGACCGTAATAGCTTCTGAATCTCGCACAGATCCTCCCGGCTGAATAACCGCGGTAACCCCCGCTTTGATTGCCTCTACAATACCATCGGGGAAAGGATAAAATGCTTCAGATGCAATAACCGAGCCGTTTGTCATAGATTTAACGTCGGCTTGAGCAGAAATATTATGAGCTTTTATTGCTGCAAAACGAGTCGAATCGACTCTGCTAGTTTGACCAGAACCAATCCCAACAGTACGACCGTCTTTGGCATAGACAACAGCATTAGATTTGACATGTTTCACTACTTTAAAAGCGAATTTCATATCACGTAATTCTTGATCAGTTGGGCTTCTTTTAGTCACCACCGTCAATTCCTTATTATCCACAACATTGTCACGCGTTTGCACAAGAATCCCACCCGAAACCGTTTTCAAGACAATCTCTTCACCATGGAAATCAAGCAAACTAGATGTCTTTAGAAAACGCATACTCGGCTTCTTGGCAAGGACATCGGCAGCCTCCTCAGAAAGGGTTGGCGCTATAATAGCTTCAGTAAAAACCTTTATTACTTCCTTCGCAACTTCTTGGTCTACCTCCCGATTAAATGCGATAATCCCACCAAATGCGGAAATCGGATCACATGACAATGCTCGACGATACGCCTCAACCAACGTATCTGCAGTGGCTACACCACATGGATTCATATGTTTGACAATCACACAAGCGGCGCAATCTTGAGAACGAAATTCCGAAACAAGTTCAAAGGCAGCATCAAGATCATTTATATTGTTGTAAGAAAGTGGTTTTCCTTGCACTAAAACTGCATGCGCTATGCCAGATTTTTTCTCCGGAGTAGAATAGAGAGCAGCCTTCTGATGAGGATTTTCCCCATAACGCATCTCTTGTTTTTTCACAGCAGTGATATTTAGATAATCAGGAAAATTCTCACTTTCCGCATTAGCAAGCCAACGACAAATTGCAGTATCGTAAGAAGCGGTTCTAGAAAAAGCTTGTCGCGCCATTTTCTTTCGAAAATTATACGGTATCTTCCCATTATTTACATCCATTTCAGCAAGAAATAATGGGTAGTCCTGTGGATTCGTCAAAATGGTAACATAGTCATGATTCTTTGCAGCAGCCCTAATCATAGATGGACCACCAATATCAATATTCTCGACCATAGTATAGTAATCATCTTCTCTACAAAAAGATTCCTCGAATGGATATAAATTGACTACTACAAGATCAATTGATTCCAGTTCATGATCCTGCATGAACTTCATATGTGCTGGATTATCACGAATACTTAAAATACCCCCATATATCTTGGGATGCAAAGTCTTAACTCGTCCACCCATTATTTCGGGAAATTTTGTAATATCAAAAACACTGGTAACAGGAATTCCTTCTTCTTCAAGTAACTGACAAGTGCCACCCGTCGATATAATTTTGATACCCCGTGAAAGTAGCCGGCTAGCAAATTCAACAACGCCCGTTTTATTGTGGACAGATATTAACGCAGTTTTGACTGCAATTTCACCATGATCACCATCTTTTCTATGAAAACAATCCATCTAACCCCCTACCTGACACAGAAATCCAACAATGCAAAAACAAAAACTAAGCAAGTAAGTAAGTAACCTTTTGATAATAACAGAGAACTGTCTTCTATTAAATTCAAAGTCACATACTTATAAACATGATATCAGCATTTAGGGGAGTTGTCTTCCCCAAAACCACCTTTTCATATTTACATAACTTGAGTATAAACAATAATTATAATGTAAAATCATTTGTTTATACATTATATCACCCAAAATCCAAAAGAACATAGCTTTGATTGCACTACTTTTTAGAATTAGCACGGGTGTGCTATAACCCAAGAATCTGACTTCTTTCCTATACAACACTTGTATAGAATAAGTCTCTTTACAATCAAAAGAGTCAAGGTTTAAAATTCAACACGATTCACTCCGCCATATAGGATCGTTAGCGTAGTAGAGGAAACGGAGTCTGCAATAGCAAGAAGCGTTAAAAATCATATTCAGCAATCGACTTCATGCACAAACATTTGAGCGCTAAGAACCAAAAATTTTTGATAGCCTTTGAAATATTAAATCAATCCATCAATCTGATATCAGTAATGCTGATTTGGTGTTGAGATGGATGAGGTAATCGGCTCATATGGATACAATACTAAAATTGTTTCTGATTTACACACGGGGATTGCCTCTTGGCATACCATTGAAGCCGGTGCTGAAAAAGAACCAATATCTATATCGGGCAAAATAACCTAATATCACTTTATTTTGAATTTTACTTAACATTTTAATAGTCAATGACCAAATAAAAACTATCAGTCTTGAATGTGAATATGGCAGACCTTATAATGGTTTAGGCAAACGATTAGAAAAATACAATAACCAACGCACGCAACAGGATGGAAAACAAATTCGGGAGAAATATGTAACTCAAATGTAACCTTTTTAATTATCAGATTAAATATGAGCCACTACAATTAAAAAAAATCCAACATGATCCTTGTTACTTAGGCTGTATTAATCGCCGCAATGCAACTGCAAAAAAACCATCCATTCCCGACGATACACCATCTATTTTCTCCAGCATGTCTGGGGTAATACGAATCCATCCTTCAGGAGAAAGGGCCATGGCCATATCTATACTTTTCCAATAAGCACTGTTTAAGGGAACAAGTTCAACCGGAATCGGAGAAGATCGAAGAACTTTTTGAACAACTTCCTCACTATCTTGTTTATCTAATGAACAATTGGAAAAAACAACTATCCCCCCCGGCTTAACAAAACTTATCCCTTGCAAAAGCAATTTTCGCTGAAAACATGCCGACTTTACTATATCGTCTGTATCTCTCGTCCATAATACATCCGGATGACGCCTTATCGTTCCCGTAGATGAACAAGGCGCATCTACAAGAACAGCATCAAATAATTTTTTAGGGCAATAATCAAAGGCATCCATTTCAATGATATCCTCGGCATACAAATGCAATCTATCAAGATTACAACGTAACTTTTCTAAACGCCTTTTTGAAACATCAAGAGCTGTCACTTTTGCCCCAGACACAATAAGCTGTGCTGTTTTCCCTCCAGGCGCAGCACATAAATCTAAAACAGAGAGATTATTTAATGTCCCAAATAATTGAACAGGAATGGAAGCTGAAGCATCTTGTACCCACCACACACCTTCTGCAAAACCAGGAAGAGATACAATAGATTCTGGCAATTCTTTGAGACGTATTCCCCCTGTAGGCAACATAACAGCATTTAACTTATGTGCCCATGTTTCAATATCAAATTTCACGGTTAAATCAATATAAAGAGGAGAAATACAAGCGTCAGATATAGCAAGAACTCTTTCCTTTCCATAGAAATTTTCCAAACGTTCTTTAAACCATTCAGGAATAATGGATATACCTGCAATACGTTGCAATAACTCTATCTTTTCCCTAGAAACTCTCCGTAAAATAGAGTTTACAAGCTTCGCAAAATGCCGATTCTCTTTATCGCGTTTTGCTTGTTCTACCGCTAAATCCACAACAGCATAATCCGCAACATCTAAATAAAGAATTTGAGCAACAGAAACACGTAATAATTGCTGTAAAGAATATTTTTTCCTTGGAAGAGAGGAAATAAGGACAAAATCAAGAACAGCATCAATGCGAGGTAAAAAACGCAATGTTACATTGACAATAGCACGCACCAATATCTGATCTCTCTGTGAAAGAAGACGAAATGCACTATCTCCATACTCTAAATCCAATAGGCATGTTAAAGAAATACGCTTCCTCATCACGCAAGACAATAAATGAGAGGAAACCAACCGAGCATTCATTCCAGACTTCAATAATATCACCCTAATTTCTGCAAAGCACGATTGCCCACCATGCGTTACCTGAATATGTTTGTTTTATCCATGCGCTTATCCTACGAGGATCTCCGCAACTGTAGTCTCATCTGTACGACCCATCCCCATAGTTATCAACATATACACCTACAATGCTATTTTTGTCATTCGTTATTGACACGTCGCTGTCAATATCCTTCCAAACTCCCATACTACTGCAGAAGGATAAAAAGCGAAAACCAGTCTCTGAACGGCGGTGAACCTAAATTCGATATCGTCAGCGTGAAGAAGTCCTTTCATCATTGATTGCAGGAATCCTCCAGAACGGGTACGGTTTCGGTCTTAAAAACGTTCAGGCCTACAATACGAAAAATATAGATCCTTTGACCAATTTTCCTGAATCCATCCGATTAGTACTAGTGAAGCAAAGATTTGCCGATAATGCCCCTCCTATAATCTCCTACAAAATATCAAAATGCCACGAACAATCGCTTTGTCTATATCCCTGCGCATCATTTGGAATATGCCCTACGACGTAGAAAAAGCTTCATTTCGCTATCTCAAACAGATGATTGAATATCACTAAAATAAAACAGCCAGAAAAAGAAAAAACGAGCAGAATATAATAGAGAGACAATAGATGAACAATCTTATGTCCAATGATTATAGGAGTATTTGTGTTACTCTTCCCTCACTAATTTTCACCTTCATCAGTTTTTCTAGGATAAAAATAAGCGACTAAGGGGTGAAAAACCCTTCAAACACCGCGGAACGCTGCGGCGTAAAAAGAAGAGAAAGTAAGCTACACACTTTTCCAGATAAACCACAGGATTATTGGTATTGCGATTGCCAACATCACCAACAGTAGCTTTCAACTGCTTCATTTTAGCGATTAGTGTAATTCTTTAGCTTCGACAATTGCAGCTCTAGTAACTGTGACCTCTGCTTTTAATTCACACTTAACTGCAGCGACATTCAACTTACCTTTAGAAAATTTTTCTGTAAGATCTGCTCCAGTCGCAAGATTATACAATAAAAATTCGAATTTTTGTGCTGTTTCTTTGTGCGTTACAATTATTTTTTTGAAGTTGTACTTTCTTTATATATTGATAATCCTACTCTAAACATTAGCATTTGTAGGATTTCTCTTAACAAAAAAATATCTACATGAAATATAAAGAAAAATATGGCAAAAATCGAAATATCTCTTTTATACCCATCATAATTATAGTGTTGAGCAAAAAAATATCCATGCCTTTTGTTCATTCTATGTTACGCGCAGGATTGCGCCCTCCTTGCATATTCTGTATCCACAGAATCTAGAGGAAAAACAAAGAAGGATAGATAAAAATCACATGATACATACTAATGCAGCAATACACCTTGGATCCGGTAAAAACCAAGTTACATTTTCTAATGAACAACGCTTTGTATTGATTGCTGGACCATGTCAGATAGAAAGCCACGACCATGCTTTTATGATAGCAGAAAAGCTATATGCGATATGTCAATCTCTGAATATAGGATTGGTTTACAAATCGTCGTTTGACAAAGCAAATCGTAGTTCTCTAGCAGGAAAACGTGGTGTAGGCCTTAAAAAAGGACGAGAAATTTTTCGAGATTTGAAAAAAAAATACGGCTTTCCTATCCTCACAGATGTTCATACCGAACAACAATGTGAAGCGATAGCTGACAGTGTTGATATTTTACAAATTCCCGCACTGCTATGTAGACAAACTGACCTGTTAACAGCAGCAGCCCAGACAGGACGTGTCATCAACGTCAAAAAAGGACAATTTTTATCGCCTTGGGAAATGCATAATATTTTACAAAAACTCCATGCTCATGGAGCAAAGGACGTGCTTTTTTGTGAACGTGGAACCTCTTTCGGTTATAATACCCTCGTTACCGATATGCGCTCTATTCCTATCATGACATCTATGGGGGTGCCTGTTATATTTGATGCCAGTCATTCCGTGCAACAACCTGGAATACATGGAAATTGCTCCGGAGGGGAAAGACAGTACATCGTTCCTCTTGCCAAAGCTGCAGTTGCCATAGGCATTGCTGGAATTTTTTTGGAAACCCATCAAGATCCTGACAATGCTCCATCTGACGGACCCAATATGATCAATATAAAGGACCTTCCGAAACTACTATCTCAATTGCTGGCTATCGACAAAATTATAAAACCACTCTAAAGTCTGATGGATGGATTCAACAATCCGCATATGATACTTATTGAGAGCCCAAAGAAGAGATTATGTTCATTAACGATATTATCGCCCGCGAAGTTATTGATAGCCGAGGAAGCCCCACTATTGAAGTAGATGTTTGTCTGGAAGATGGAAGTACAGGTCGTGCTATGGTTCCTTCTGGAGCATCTACTGGAATTCACGAAGCTTTTGAATTACGCGATCAAGAAAAACGTTACTTTGGGAAAGGGGTTCTAAAAGCTATTGCCTTCGTTAACGACGAAATTCGGACAGCGTTGCTGGGATGTGATGCAAGAGACCAACTTCTCATCGATAAAATAATGATTGATCTTGACGGCACGCCTAATAAATCTCGTCTTGGTGCCAACGCTATTCTCGGCGTATCTCTTGCTGTATCAAAAGCCGCAGCACAAACTTCCAATCTTCCTTTATACAAATATTTAGGGGGATGTAGCGCCCATATTCTTCCTGTCCCCTTGATGAATATTTTGAATGGCGGCATCCATGCCGATAATGCTCTTGACTTTCAAGAATTTATGATAATGCCCGTGGGCGCAGAAAATATAAGAGAAGCTATTCGCATGGGAGCGGAAGTATTTCATACCTTAAAAAAAGAACTGAAATCAAAAGGATACAGCACTAACGTCGGAGATGAAGGAGGGTTTTCTCCCAATCTTAAAACAGCCGATTCTGCGCTTGATTTAATTGCCAACTCTATAGAAAAAGCAGGATATAACGCAGGAAAAGATTTGCTTATTGCTCTTGATTGCGCTGCTAGCGCATTTTTTAAAAAGGAAAAATACATTTTAAAAGGTGAAAATCTAGAACTGCAACCAAATGAGATGGCATCTTACCTTGCCAATCTTGTTGACCAGTATCCCATCTACTCCATAGAAGATGGAATGTCCGAAGATGACTGGCATGGATGGAAAATTCTAACTAATAAAATAGGATCAAACTGTCAGTTAGTAGGAGATGATTTATTTGTCACCAATCCTGAACGTTTGCATAAAGGGATAAACGAAGAAGTCGCAAACGCGATACTCATCAAACCTAACCAAATAGGTTCTGTTTCTGAAACGCTCAACACCATAGAAAAAGCGCAGATGGCAGGATATCCAAGCATTATCTCTCATCGTTCGGGAGAAACAGAAGACCACACAATAGCAGATTTAGCAGTCGCGACTAATTGCGGACAAATCAAAACAGGATCTCTAGCGCGATCGGATAGAATCGCAAAATACAACCAATTAATCCGAATTGAAGAAAGCCTTGGGAAACAAGCTAAGTTTGCAGGACGATCCATACTTATTCACCAATAAATGACAGATGTTTTAATTGACGCAGAGAATTTTATGGTGCATCTACTGAGATGCGATGCTCTTATTTCAATAAAGTACTTTAATTATCAAACTTTTGGACATGTGGACGAAATATTATAAGAAAAATCATTTTTTTAGAGCAATTTTTCTGGTTATTGCTTTTTGTTGCGTAGTTTATTTTACTAATCATGCTATAGTGGGTGATTATGGTTTGAAAGCAAATAAATCCTTAGAAAAATCTCTTATTGAACGAGAGAGGTTTCTTTCGGAGTTAAAAGAAAATCGTTCTAGATTAGAACGTAAAGTAAAATTGATGAGCGATGGGTCTTTGGAAAAAGATCTCTTGGATGAGAAGGCACGTTATAGTCTTAATTTATCTCGTAGCGATGAGATTATTTTGTTCTATTCTGATTTTTAAATGCCAGCCTATTCCTTGCTTATAAAAGAAAGTATATGACTATTGACTTTATACGGATTAACAATTTGAACTAGCTGATGTGGAGTATATTCTGCAATATTAAAGCTAACTGCGATGTATGTAGCAAAACAAGACGTGACTGTTGGAGATATAAAAATGGCTCTTAACCCATCTGTATCTGCTAAAAGAGCCGCAACCTCTTCGGTAGATTGTGTAGATATTCCTTTCCTAGAAGGTTTCGAAGTTTCTGAATTTAATAAGGAACAAGAATTATCGGCGTATCGATTAATGTTGTTGATTCGTCGCTTTGAAGAAAAAGCAGGGCAGTTATATGGTATGGGAATGGTAGGAGGATTTTGCCACCTCTGTATTGGACAAGAAGCAGTTATCGTCGGGATGAAAATGTCTCTTACAGAAGGCGATCAGATGATCACCGCCTATCGAGAGCATGGACATATCCTCGCTTGTGGAGTGGATGCATCGAAAATAATGGCAGAATTGACTGGCCGTCAAGGAGGTATATCTAAAGGAAAAGGCGGGTCTATGCATATGTTTTCTACTAAAAATGGATTTTACGGAGGACATGGAATCGTAGGAGCTCAGGTTTCTCTTGGCACAGGAATAGCATTCGCGAACAAATATCGCCGATCTGATAAGATATGTGTCGTGTGTTTTGGAGATGGCGCTGCCAACCAAGGACAAGTATACGAAAGCTTTAACATAGCAGCACTCTGGAATCTTAATGTGATTTATGTAATTGAGAACAACCAGTATGCTATGGGTACTTCTGTATCCCGAGCATCTGCACAAACTAACTTTTCAAAGAGAGGTGTATCATTTAACATCCCTGGTATGCAAGTCGATGGGATGGACATACGAGCTGTTAAGGCTACAATGGACAAAGCTGTGGCGTATTGTCGAGCTCACAAAGGGCCAATTATAATAGAAATGCTGACATATCGCTACAGAGGACATTCTATGTCCGATCCAGCGAATTACCGCACTCGTGAAGAGATAAATGAAATGCGTAGCAATCATGATCCAATTGAACAAGTTCGTAAACGATTACTACATAACAAGTGGGCCAGTGAAGGTGACTTAAAAGAAATAGAAATGAATGTGCGTAAAATTATAAATAATAGTGTAGAATTCGCCCAGTCTGATAAAGAGCCTGATCCCGCAGAACTTTATTCAGATATTCTGATTTGATCAGGAGTAAATAAAAAATGCCGATTTTAGTAACGATGCCCTCTCTCTCTCCTACAATGACGGAAGGAAATATCGCCAAGTGGAAAAAAAATGAAGGAGACCTTATCAAACAGGGAGATATCATTTATGAAGTTGAAACCGATAAAGCAGTTATGGAAGTTGAATCCATAGATGAAGGAATTCTTGGGAAAATACTCTGCCCCAATGGAACAAAGAATGTCAAAGTCAACACTCCTATTGCCGCTATTCTGCAAGAAGGAGAAACTGCTTTAGATATTGACAAAATGTTATTAGAAAAGCCTGATGTTGCTATATCTCCATCATCAAAAAATACGACATTAGTTTTTTCTAATGAGGACAACGATAAAGTTGACCATCAAAAATCCAAAAATGATATTCAGGATTCTTCGTTTGCACATGCTCCGACATCTTCTATAACCGTTCGAGAGGCGTTACGTGATGCTATAGCGGAAGAGATGCGCCGCGATAAAGATGTTTTTATAATGGGAGAAGAGGTAGCAGAATATCAGGGAGCTTATAAGGTAACTCAAGGGCTTCTCCAAGAATTTGGATGTGAAAGAGTAATAGATACACCTATCACTGAGCATGGCTTTGCGGGTATTGGAATCGGTGCAAGCTTTGCAGGATTAAAGCCAATTGTGGAATTTATGACGTTCAATTTTGCAATGCAAGCAATTGACCAAATTATTAATTCTGCAGCCAAAACTCGATATATGTCTGGTGGTCAAATAACCACTTCCATTGTATTTCGTGGACCCAATGGCGCCGCAGCACGTGTTGCTGCGCAACATTCTCAATGTTATGCAGCATGGTATAGTCATGTTCCCGGATTAAAAGTCGTCATACCATATACAGCATCTGATGCTAAAGGCCTTCTGAAGGCCGCTATCCGCGATCCCAATCCCGTTATTTTCCTAGAAAATGAAATTCTTTATGGTAGTAGCTTCGAAGTTCCTATGGTAGATGATTTGGTTATTCCAATCGGTAGAGCACGTATCCATCGCCAAGGAAGCGACGTCACTATCATTTCTTTCGGCATAGGGATGACATATGCCACCAAAGCTGCAATTGAATTAGAAAAAAATGGCATAGATGCAGAATTGATTGATCTGCGTACTATCCGTCCAATGGACTGGCAAACAATATTTGAATCAGTAAAGAAAACTGGAAGACTGGTGACTGTTGAAGAGGGATATCCGCAATCGTCCGTTGGTTCTACGATTGCCAACCAAGTACAAAGAAAAGTATTTGATTATCTTGACGCTCCTATCTTAACAATTACGGGCAGAGATGTTCCGATGCCATATGCTGCCAATCTTGAAAAACTCGCCCTTCCTAATGTGGATGAAATCATTGAATCTGTTGAATCTATTTGTTACAAAAGAAAGGCAAAGAGCTAATGATGATACACACAATAACTATGCCTTCCTTATCTCCGACTATGACAGAGGGTAAATTGGCAAAATGGATAAAACAAGAGGGCGATAAAATAAGCCCTGGAGACATCCTCTGTGAAATTGAAACAGATAAAGCAATCATGGAATTTGAGTCAGTAGACGAAGGAATTATTGACGAAATACTTGTCCCAGCAGGCACCGAAAACATTGCTGTAAATAGCCCGATATTAAATATTTTAATGGATTCTACCGAAATCCCTCCCTCTCCTCCTTTATCAAAGGAAAATATTGTTGAGGTGAGAGAAGAACATTCCCATTCTTCTCCGGTTGTTGTTAGAGAAAAACACAGTAAAAATCGTCCAATTGCTTCCCCTCTGGCACGTCGACTTGCAGGAGAACATGGTATTGATCTATCTTCATTATCTGGATCTGGTCCACATGGTCGTATAGTTAAGAGTGATATTGAAACTCTCATCTCAACAAAAACAAACGTTAAAGATTATTCAACCATACAATCTTTTGGATTAGTTGATGAATCTATTGATGCCAATATCTTAAACCTCTTTGCCAAAGATTCCTATGAAGTGATCCCACATGATAACATACGCAAAACTATTGCGTGTCGACTCCAGCAATCCAAGCAAACGATACCACACTTCTATGTGTCTATTGATTGTAATATTGATAATCTTCTCTCTTTAAGAGAACAAATGAATCGCACGTTACAATTCCATAGAGAAGAAATTTCTAACAAAATTTCCGTGAATGACATAATTTTAAAAGCTTTTGCATTGGCCATGATACAAGTGCCTGAAGCCAATGTCTCTTGGACAACCAATGCAATGATTCGTCATAAACATATTGATATCAGCGTTGCCGTTAGTATTCCAGGAGGGATCGTTACTCCTATTATTCGTCAGGCAGACCAAAAAAGCATCCTCGATATTTCTCTTGAAGTGAAACAGCTCGCCCAGCGAGCTAAACAACGAAAGCTTAAACCTGAAGAATATCAGGGGGGAACAACCTCTATCTCGAACATGGGAATGCTTGGTATCAATAGTTTTTGTGCTGTAATCAATCCACCACAATCAACAATTCTCGCTATAGGAGCCGGCGAAAAGAAAGTGGTTTTTCAGAATGAAGAAATAAAAGTAGCAACTATCATGAACGCCACTTTGTCAGCAGACCATCGTTCAGTCGATGGAGCCATTGCTTCAAAATTATTGGCCAAATTTAAAGAATACATAGAAAATCCTGTTTGGATGTTAATGTAGCTATTTGTTCTGATTACCCCTCTCTTGAAGTATGCGTATACTATACTTGTGTAAATTAAAAGGATCTATGAAATGGTAGAATCGGTGTCGAGGCTCTATGATATAATTTTAATCGGCTCAGGGCCTGCTGGATATGTCGCTGCCATACGTGCTGCACAACTTGGCTTCAAAGTAGCTATTGTTGAGTACGCAGGATTGGGGGGTATTTGCTTAAATTGGGGATGTATCCCTACTAAATCCCTTTTACGTTCCGCTGAAATTCTTGATCATATTCAAAATGCACAACATTATGGGTTAAATGTAGCGGGCAAAGTAGAATTCAATATCGAAGATATTGTAAAACGTTCTCGAGATATATCGCATCGATTGAATCGTGGTGTAGAATTTTTAATGCATAAAAACAAAGTAGATATTATTTGGGGTAAAGCAACTTTAAAAAATCCATCCGAAATCACTGTGTCCAAACCTTCTCAACCAGCAGTCCAACCACAACATCCTATACCAAAAAAA
This sequence comes from Candidatus Liberibacter asiaticus, assembly GCF_000590865.3. NCBI lineage: Bacteria > Pseudomonadati > Pseudomonadota > Alphaproteobacteria > Hyphomicrobiales > Rhizobiaceae > Liberibacter > Candidatus Liberibacter asiaticus. Next base: position 586,460 of record NZ_CP010804.2, on the reverse strand, counting down.
GTTTTAGGAGAAGGAACCTACAAAGCAAAACATATTATTATTGCAACAGGTGCTCGTCCTCGACATATAGAGGGAATAGAACCCGATAGTCATTTAATATGGACTTACTTTGACGCATTAAAACCATCTAAGACACCAAAATCTCTTATTGTCATGGGATCTGGTGCTATTGGAGTAGAATTTTCTTCTTTTTATAAATCTTTAGATGTAGATGTATCACTCATAGAAGTGAAAGATCGCATTCTTCCTGTAGAAGACTCAGAAATTTCTCAATTTGTACAACGATCTCTCCAAAAAAGAGGAATAAAGATACTAACTGAATCAAAAATTTCCAGCGTCAAACAAAAGGGAGATATGGTATCAGTCCAAGTAGAAAGAAAAGATGGGTCTGTTTCTTCCATGCAAGCTGAAAAGCTTTTATTATCTGCTGGCGTCCAAGGAAACATTGAAAACATCGGATTGGAAAAAATAGGCGTTAAAACTAGCAATGGTTGCATTATTGTGGATGGCTATGGACGAACGAATGTTCCCGGCATCTATGCTATTGGTGATGTAGCTGGAGCGCCAATGTTAGCTCACAAGGCTGAACATGAAGGAATAATATGTATCGAAAAAATTGCTGGAAAATCCAAAGTTTATCCACTTGATAAAAGCAAAATCCCTGGATGCACCTATTGTAATCCACAGGTTGCATCTATCGGTCTTACCGAAGAAAAAGCGAGAAGTCAAGGCTTGGACATTCGCGTTGGTAAGCATAGTTTTTCTGCCAATGGTAAGGCTATTACACTTGGAGAAGATTCTGGAATGATAAAAACTATTTTTAATAATAAAACAGGAGAAGTGTTAGGCGTTCATATGGTTGGACCAGAAGTCACTGAACTGATACAAGGTTTTTCCATTGCCATGTCCCTAGAAACTACTGAAGAAGAATTGATGCATACTGTTTTCCCACACCCCACCATCTCAGAAACGATGAAAGAAAGTATTCTTGATGCTTATGGGCGCGCTATTCATTCTTAAAAGGATATCTATTATCACAATTTTTAGAAAAATGTTGTATAGATTAACGCAAGTTGGTTGCTTACATGCTGCAACGAAGATAATAGAGCACGCTCCCTCCTTCAGCAAAGTGAGGAATATAACCTCAACGCTTATCTTTTCAAATAGACTATTTTCATGTATTCATAGTTTGTATATTGACTAAAAAAGAGAAAGTAGTTTCTCTTTTTAAAAAAAAGGCATCCGTTGGTTAAATAGTAAGAACCCCTCGTTTTCTATCAGATTGATTGGAATATTCATGGTCACGGTTTTTGATACAATTAACAAGAAAAAACATGTCTTACATGCTACTCCAAATGCAGAAAGATTGCGGCACCCTGAAAAAATACACAAACCTGATACAGAGAAAATGCAAAAACCTGATTGGATTCGTGTGCGCGCACCTGTATCATCAGGATATAAAGAAACTTACAACATACTGCGATCTCGTAACTTAACTACTGTTTGTGAAGAAGCAGGTTGTCCTAATATCGGAGAATGCTGGAATAAAAATCATGCTACTTTCATGATTCTAGGAGCGATTTGTACGAGAGCTTGCACATTCTGTAATGTTGCAACAGGAAAACCGCAACCATTAGATCCTCAAGAGCCAGAAAATATATCGTGGGCTGTTAGATCCATGAAACTATCTCATGTGGTTATTACGTCAGTCGATCGTGATGATTTAGACGATGGAGGAGCACAACACTTTGCAGAAGTCATTTCTGCTATCAGAGAATCTGCACCATCTACAACCATTGAGGTGCTTACCCCTGATTTTTTACGTAAACCTCATGCCTTAGAAAAAGTCGTTTCAGCAAAGCCTGATGTTTTTAATCACAATCTTGAAACGGTAGCATCAAATTATCTGATGGTTCGTCCTGGAGCCCGCTATTTTCATTCACTGAGATTACTGCAACGCGTAAAAGAATTAGATCCTCTTATTTTTACTAAGTCGGGTATCATGTTAGGACTTGGAGAAACAAGAAACGAAATATTGCAGTTAATGGATGATTTGCGTACAGCTGACGTCGATTTTTTAACTATGGGACAATATTTACAACCAACACGTAAACATCACAAAGTAGAATCTTTTGTGACTCCACAAGACTTTAAATCCTATGAAACTATTGCGTATAGCAAGGGGTTTTTGATGGTTTCTGCCAGTCCCCTTACCCGCTCTTCTTATCATGCAGGCGATGATTTTTTACGTTTGAAAAATAATCGTAGACAACATTTGCATGAATAAAAGGTTGATTAATTAGTATTATGTATCATTTTACAGCTGACCGTATTGTAAATCATAGCTCTCAACAAATGCTTAGTTTAGTAAGCGATATAGAAAGATATCCCGAGTTTGTGCCACTTTGTAAAAAAGTTGTTATCCATGAGCGTGACAACTACGGGGAAAACGAAGTACTAGTTGCAAGCATGACGATAAACTATGCGTGTATGCAAAGAGAGTTTATGACACAGGTACGAATCAATCAAAAGGAACATTACATTGCGGTTAAACATATAAAAAATCTGTTCAATTTTTTAGAAAATCATTGGCATTTTGAAGAAATTTCCGAAAGTAAATGCAAAGTACACTTCTCTATAAAATATGAACTCAAAAATCGTCTTTTCGACATGATGCTCAAAGCAATATTCGATCCCTCTTTCTTGTCTTTTGCAAAAGCATTTGAAGAAAGAGCGCATAAAATATACCATCTCCCTTCTCTTTAAGAACAAAATATCCCGCTAGAAAGCAATACCCATTTGCTAAGGTTATTGATATTGATTTATATCTTACGTTGTTCACATATTCGTCGAATTACTCCGCCACACTATCAAGCAATGAAAAAGTAATAGCAAGAAAGGAGCTAGAGGATAAAACTCCCAATTAACATAAAATATACGCAAAAAAAATGATTTCTGCACCGCCTCTTCTTATCACAAATAAAAAACTTTTAGAACCAGATAAAAGAAAGAAAAATACCCATAGAAAACGTGGTAAACATAATGATAGAAAAATTCTTTTTAATCATATCCCTTTTCCCTTACGAACTGCTATTCTTGCCTTACGAATAACCTTAACAAGTATAAGTTTTTCTCCAATCAAGCTTTACACAAGGGCTTTAAGTTTTAAGTATTGCGTCTTCAAAGGAATCCTTTTCAATCATTCAAAAAAACATCCTTTCATATTTCCGCGATTGCAAAACATACCAAGTGGTAGAACACAATATGCATTGTGAACAACCTTAAAAGGAATTTCTATCAATAAAGTTAATTTTACTTTAAAAGATGATGAAGATCACATTGAGTTACAGTCATTTTTCTTATTTCATAATCGTACTTTGATGAATCGTATCACAAAATCGTAATGGAGAAATTGTCATTTTTTTATATATATAATAAGGCAATCATCATAGACTCATACAAATATAGTCATGCAAAAAAACAAATAATACATCACATGTACATGTTAAGTTCTCATATATAGATCGAACCAGAAAAATATGATAAAATATGTGGCATTATCGGGATCTTAAAATGGAAATTGCTAAATGTCGTATTTAAATTGGTTTGATCTTCTCACTATTATGTTGCTGTGTATCATATTTACATGCACCTTTAAGAGCATATTACATTTAATATGCAGCTTAAAATATTTTCCTCGTAATATATACAAAATTTTTTCTAACATTTATCAGCAAAAGCACAACACAGCATCCTTCCATCGTGCTTCCTTACAAAAAAAAGATATAGGCGCAACACCAACAAAAAAAGGAAATTCATCACAACTGATATCTACAAATACCAATAAAGATAAAAAGCCCCGAATAAATCTTCGAGAAAAAAAACAACCTCAAAGAAAACCTATTACAAAACAAAAGAAAAATCCTATTCCTCTCGCCTCTCGATCTAATCCTATGCAGAATAATAACGATAGATAAGTTATTATGAACGGCATTATACTAGAATAAATTTCACTGTATAAGAAAATTAATTAATGAACATTTTTATTGTTTTAACCATTATTATGTAGCCTTCCTCGTTTTGATGGCGAACAAATATCTTTGTTTCATTTAATATTTTGATCCATGTTGCAAATTTATCTTTTGCAAATAGTTTTTAATATTGTTTTATAGATCACAACATAACAAGATCCTTTGGAAATCACTCTTATCTCCTTTAAGATCTCTTTCTATTGATTCTATTAAAATATCTATGATATAAAAAAGCGTGATTCTACGCTAAAGTTGACTATTGTGTTATCGGATTATAGGGAAACATGATGTTGGATATACAATGGATTCGCCAAAATCCAGAACATCTTGATATAGCTTTGAAAAAACGCCATCTTGAGCCTCAATCTGAATACATTTTATCGTTAGATGAAAAAAATCGCATCTTGATCAAAAAAATTGAAGATATAAGAGCGCGTCGTAATTCCAATTCTGCACAAATTGGACAAGCTATAGCAGAAGGCAATCTATCTCTTGTTGATGCACTCAAAAATGAAACTTCTACTCTCAAAGAACAGCTACCTATACTAGAAAAGGAAGAACATGAAGTGTGTTCTTCATTAAAAAAGCTGATTTCTTGTATCCCTAATGTTCCTTTAGAAGAAGTTCCTATAGGAACAAGTGCAAATGAAAACATTTTGATACGTTCCGTGGGCAAAAAGCCAAGTGCAATACATCTATCAAGAGAACATTTTGAAATCGGCGAAGCACTCGGCTTGATGGATTTTGATCGGGCTACTAAACTATCAGGAGCGCGTTTTTCGGTATTAACAGGTCACCTTGCCCATTTAGAAAGAGCATTAGGTCAATTTATGATCGATCTTCATACTTCAGAACATGGTTATACTGAAGTATCTGCTCCTTTATTAGTCCGTGATGAAGCAATGTATGGTACAGGACAAATTCCAAAGTTTGCAGATGATATGTTTTGCACAACCGATGGACGCTGGCTTATCCCAACTTCCGAAGTAAGCTTAACTAATCTCTATTCTCATGAAATAATAGAATCTAAATCTCTACCTTTACGTTTTACGACTTTAGCACCTTCTTTTAGATCAGAAGCAGGATCTGCCGGTCGAGATACTCGTGGCATGTTAAGACAACACCAGTTTTGGAAATGCGAACTTGTCTCTATAACTAGAGAAGAAGATTCCTTCACAGAACATGAACGTATGCTATCTTGCGCAGAAGAAATTCTTAAAAGATTAGATTTGCATTATCGGGTCGTATCATTATGCACTGGAGATCTTGGCTTTAGTGCCTGTAAAACCTATGACTTAGAAGTATGGTTAGCGGGTCAAAACCTCTATCGCGAGATTTCGTCTTGTTCCACTTGTGGAAACTTTCAATCAAGACGGATGAATTCTCGATACCGCGATCCAAATAGCAAATCTTTAAAATTTACACATACACTTAATGGATCAGGAGTAGCGGTAGGACGTTGCTTGATTGCAATTTTAGAAAACTACCTTAATGCAGACGGTTCCGTTACCATTCCAACTGTTTTACGACCATATATGAATAATTTAGCAGTAATCAAAAAAGAACATATTCTGGAGTAACAAATGAGAATTTTACTGACAAACGACGATGGCATTAAATCCAAAGGGTTAATAACCTTGGAAAATATAGCTAGAAGCATCTCAGATGATATCTGGATATGTGCTCCAGAAATGGATCAAAGCTGTCTAGCCAATTCTTTAACAATGTCTAGAAATATAGCTTGTCGTACAATCAGTAAAAAACGCTTTGCAGTTCATGGCACACCAGTCGATTGCGTTGTTATAGCTCTTCAAAAAATGTCTGACAAAAAGCCAGACTTGATATTATCCGGAGTAAATGTCGGAACCAATACCTCTAATCATGTAGCGTATTCTGGCACATTAGCAGCTGCATTCGAAGGGAGCTTACAGGGAATTCGCTCATTTGCACTCAGCCAAGCCTATACCTACGAAAATATGATTCCTTGGGAAGTATCAGAGACACATGCACCTCGCGTTTTACGCCAATTACTGAAAACTCAGATTCCTAATACCACTCTATGTAACATTAATTTTCCCCGCTGTTCTCCAGAAGAAGTACAAAAAACAGTAGTCACTGCACAAGGGAAACCCTGTTTTTCAATTGACGCAAAGCAAATATCTACAAACGATAACATGTCTCATTATTGCTTAACATTTGGCGATCATCTAAAAAATCTATGTGAAAAATCTGATGCTTTTGCAATACAACATAACATGATTTCGGTGACACCTATTACAACCGATCTTACCGATTATAATTCTCAACAATATATCTCTTTATCCCTTGAAACATGATTACATATATAGCGACAATAGAGTTGCTATCCTCTTGACATGAGATTCTATTTAATAAAGAAAGCATCACAGTGCTGGATTCAACAGACCTACATGATCCCGAGCAAAAATACCTGAAAAGGTATTTTACAACATATAATAAAGGTATCTCTTATCAATTTCTTGCTCAACAAAGAAATGACCAATTCTAGAGAAGGAGCTTTGGGATGAGATCAACTATTTTATTTTTAATCAAACACAAACTAAAACTCCATAAAAACATCATGTCAAAAGGGAAAATAAATGAAAGCTTTTGGTACATTCGCACATTATTTCCTTATCTTTCGCATCAAATACATAAAGCTTTGATGAGCATAAGCTCTGGGATAATTCTAATATTATCACCAACAGATTGCACCGCAAATACAGCAAATATCTTAATCCCATCTAGAAAGATTATCGATTATCACAGATTATTAGAACAAAAAAAAAATCACAATTTACAGTATTCTCTTATTAATATCCCATCACAAAACAAACAAGAATCTCCAAAGAATGCTAACAATAACATACTTGATCACATTGCTCTTTTAAAAGAAAGATTACGCACTGATATAAATACCTTCGATAATACAAATTTAGAAACAAAAATTCCCTTACCAAATAATTTAAAACCTAATGTTTGCGTGAAAGAAAAAAAGTTAATCCCTCCTAGAAAAAATATAAATAATTTAAAAGACACAAATCACAGATTAAAAATAAAAAATAATCAAGAAATCAAAAATATACATCATAAAAAAAATAACCACGCCTACACTGTCAGTAATAAAAATACAAGCAATTACTTATTTCCCAAAACCATCGAAAACAATCAGAGGAAACTTAGAAAGTATTTTTGGCCTGTTACAGGAAATATAGTTAATTTCAAAAAGAATAATAACGGCGTTGATATCTTAACCCCTCCTAATACATCAATAAAGGCGGCAGCAGATGGCATGGTCATTTATGTAGGCAATGATCTTGTGGAATTAGGGAATACGATTTTAATCCGTCATGATGACTCAATAGTAACCGTCTACAGCCATATTGATACACCTTATGTCCAAAAAGGACAAAAAGTATCTCGCGGACACACCATCGGACTCTCAGGGAAAAGTGGAAATGCACAACACCCTCAAGTGCATTTTGAATTAAGAAAAAATGCAATAGCAATGGATCCTATAAAGTTTCTAGAAGAGAAAATACCATAAAAAACGATCGATAAATATCGTAATTTCACAAATCTACTATTCGTATAATGAGTCCATGGCAATTGATAGAAACCTTCATCTAAAGGTATAAGAAAAGACTACTAATGATGTAATAGAATCTTTCTATGCCAATGGAATTAAGGCTGAGATAATTTAGGAGAAGATAGGGGAAAAATTCAGCAAAGAAGTTCTGGATGGGTTCGCACAAATAAAATTCAAGTACTGCTCAATGTTGCTGTTCTAATTGAGGGATGGGCTTGTCAAATCTGCTCTTGTATTTTCTCTTTCTTCCATCTTCTTACAAATCTGTTGTTATTCAAATGGTAGGGTAAGAATTACGAACTGTTGATCCTAATATTCTCCCAAGCGTTATTAAAAAAGATTATGTTGTCATGGATTTCGGCATATCTCTCGAAAGTCATAGATTTTTAGAGAAAAATTCGACTTAAAAGTAACAGAGAAAATAAAAAATAGCAGGATAAAAGACAAGAACATCTCTTCTCGGAGGAAGATGTCCTCCAAGATATCCAATACCATTGAATACGAACATCTCCAGACACGTATCAGGGATAGCCTAGTACATCTTTGAGGCGAACGTTCTCTTGGATGCGGTATTAGGTAGGTGAGACGACTAAAGGATATTTGGAAATAAGACTGAAAAAATGAGTCATGGGAAAATCGTAGAGAGAAAAGTTACCCTTTCATTTATTAGCAGAAACAGGAGAGGAACAACCTTTGAATTAATGACAATATATGAGTGAAATTTAGTAGAAGCGGACAAAAAATAGTTGAGAATTCAATCTTTAAAGCTCATTTCTTTGTCGATTATCTTCGTACCTTACAAAAAAGATGCGGCAATAATTAAACAATACAATTGAATGATATTACCTTACCATCTCTTGTTCTATTGCTCACTAGAATAAAGCTGTCACTGTAATTTTTTTGTTATTTCCTGAAAAACATCTTCTGAAGATAAGTCCGATGGAGATTGTTTCAAAAAATCATAAATAATAGGTACTTGATGAACAGCTTTATCCAGAATGAGATCAACTCCAGGACGATATCCACCTATAAGACGAATATCTCGAGTTTCCTCAAATCGATGGATAAGATGGGTTAAAGAAGAAACCAATTTTTTCTCATCAGCACTCCAAGCCTTATCAGCAAGCCGAGAAACCGATGCAAGAGGATCTACGGGGGGATAGCGTCCCTCTTCTGCCAAAGAACGGTTTAAAACAATATGCCCATCAAGAATGCTACGAACAGAATCCGCTATCGGATCATTATGATTATCTCCGTCTACAAGGACTGAAATAACAGCTGTAATGTTCCCTTTCTCTTTTTCGCTAGGACCAATACGCTCTAAAAGGCGAGGTAATTCAGAAAATACTGAAGTAGGATATCCTCGTGCAACAGGTAATTCCCCAGAATTTGTCGCAATTTCTCGTATAGAATGTGCAAACCTTGTAATACTATCTAGTATTAGGAGTACATTATCTCCTTTAGAAGAAAAATACTCCGCAATAGTGACAGCTGTTAATGGTGCCATTTTACGAAGAATTGGACTCTCATCACTTGTTGCTACTACTACAACTGACTTTTTTAAATTATCTCCAAGATAATCTTCAATAAATTCACGTACTTCACGTCCACGCTCACCTACTAAAGATATAATAACTTTATCAAAACAATCAGAACGAGCAAACATTGACAACAACGTTGATTTCCCTATTCCAGAACCAGCAAAAACACCAATACGTTGTCCATGACAAAGTGGGGTAAATATGTCAATAACACGTATTCCCGTTTTAAATCCTTTCTCAACTCGTTGACGATTCATAGCAGGTGGAACTTTCGACATAATTTCCATGGATAGATCACCTTTCCCTAATGAATCATCTCCATCAATAGGCTTTCCTAATGCATTTATGACACGTCCACACCAACATGCACTAGGCGAAATTCGAAAGCGCCCCCAATGAAAGACCAAATCCCCTAAACTTATTTCTTCCCCTATTCCTACGGGACAAATGTATACAATATCCAGATTAATACGTATGACCTGACCTAAATTATCCGAATTTTTTCCTTGATGGACAACAAAATCCCCCAAACACACGTATTGAGATAAGCATGTAACCGTATAATAAACAGACGTAATGCTACTTATATAACCACCTTGAACCACTAGATTCTTAGAATAGTCCTCTGCTAATTGTGCTAACGTTTCCAAATTTTTCTGCATATTTCTTGATGATCTTTGATATGAAATACTATTACGATGCGATATTTCTTATCGCCTCCAACATGGATTTTTCATTCTCGTCAATTAACGTAGTAATAGAATTGAATTTTTGTGTTAAATGAATCATCTGACCCATCTCATACATAGAATTAGCGTTAGAATCTTCTAAAAAACCTCGTTTAACCGTTACTCCAGAAAGATCCTCAAGAGGTGTAGGAGGAATATTAGGCGATATCCCGCTATTCTCGCGCCGAACAAAACCTTGCGACATATCTACAGAATAGAGCCCCATGGTCGCGATCACTTTACCTTTTTGAGATATTTCTCCTTTTTCTCCCACGTTAAATATTTCATCCTTTTGAGGTATCTGAATTGGTACACTTGCCATATCAAGAACGGGATATTTCCCACTTGCCGATACCAATGATCCATCGTCTGTAACCTTAAAACGACCATCCCGAGTCAAAATAATTCCTCTAGGACTTTCCAATGCAAACCAAGCATCTCCTTCTAGAGCAAAATCTAATTCCGTTCCCGTACTTATAAAGGATCCAACTTCTTTTGAAAGATATTCCTTTCCAGATGCAACAAAAGATATTTTTTGATCAATATCATTTTTGATGGCACCTACAACTTCAGAAAATTTAACTTTAATCGTACGAAAACCCACAGTATCGGTATTAGACATATTATCTGCTACAGTAGAAAGTCTCTGTTCCAAAGCAAGTTGTGCAGCAAGACCAATGTTAAAAGATGTCTGCATTCATTCCTGCTCCTCATCATTTTAATCTTTAGTTAACATTATACTTTAAAGACTTGCGCAAGACTGTCAGTAAACGACAGATCCATCCATAATAGCTTCACACAAGTCTAACTCCATATTTTGATCACTACAGGAAAGTCCAAATTTGAGTTATGAATAGATGAGTACAATCATAGGGTTATTTATAACAATTTTATGTATCATAGGTGGATTTTATGCCATGGGAGGCAATCCATACATTCTAATTCAACCATTTGAAATAGTCATTGTAGCAGGAGCTGGACTTGGAGGATTTGTCATGGCAAATCCCCTAAAAGTTATCAAGGATTCAGGAGTATCCTTATTAGAAATATTCGGATACAAAGCATTGGGGCAAGACACCTACTGCGACGTCTTAAAACTACTGTACATTTTAATGTACAATTTAAAAAAAGGATCTCGCAATGAAACCGAAAATCATATAGATGATCCGTACAACTCCACAATATTCACTTCTATACCGACAGTTCTAGAGAATAATGAATTAACAACTTTCATTTGTGATTATATGAGAATGATAATAGTTGGAAATGCTCGAAGCTACGAAATTGAAAATCTCATGGATGAAGAAATTGATATAATATTATATGAAAAGTTAAAACCTTATCATGCAATTTCCCACATGGGCGAATCCTTACCTGCCATTGGAATAGTAGGTGCTATACTGGGCATTATCAAGGCTATGGGAAACCTATCACAATCACCCAAGATATTAGGAACAGCAATCGGAGTATCCTTAACTGGAACATTATTGGGAATTATACTTTCATACTCCCTCTGCAATCCTCTCACTTCACAGATCAAATCCACAAGATTAAAACAACATAGATTGTACATCATAGTGAAAAAAGCACTCATTGCTTATATGAATGGGGCGATACCCCAAGTAGCCATCGAATATGGGCGCAAAGTACTACCTTTGTCTGAAAGACCTTCCATAGAAATTGTGGCACAGGAAGTACTACAATACAATCATAATAAGAAAGCATCTTAAAATATGCGCGGACAATCCATACATAAAAATACATCTCCGCTGCATCCTATACTACTCGCTCGTCTTACAGGCAAGTTAGGAGATAAGAAAACTATTGAAAAAATATCATCTAGCTTAGGATATTTATACAAGAAATTTCTGCCGAAAATATTCAAAGAAAAAATGGATCTCGATGTAGATATCTCTTATACTAGTTGCCAATCAGGAAAATTTTCTCACATTATACATTCCTTCAAAGAAAACTTTGTTTTTTCTCAAGCCTCTTTAAGTAGCTGGTCATCTAATTTTTTCATTGGTTGTAGCAATAATCTTGTCATTACACTCCTTGAAAACCTATTAGGGGCATCGCACGAAACAATACCACAGTTATATAATCGCTCTTTATCAACCGTTGAAAAGAAATTAGCAAAGCGCACTATAGCTCAAATATCTGCTGTTCTTAATCAATGTATATCCACTACTCAAGAGAGTTCTCCTAATCTTGAAGATTTTTACGATATTGATTATTTGAAGAAGAATACAAACCGATTATCTAACGAATTTGTGACAACAATTAATATGAACATGACAATAGAAAATGTCGCATCATCATTTGTCCTGATTATACCCCAAGAAACATTACTTAAAACCACACTAATATCTCTATCCTCACAAAATAAATCAGAAAATCAATCGGAAGATTTAATTGATCCATTTGCGAGAAAAACATATCAATTAAACGTAAATATTGATACTCGTATTAATCTCAAAAAAACCACCTTGAAAGACGTTGTAACCTTAAAAATAGGACAAGTAATCCCTTTTTTGCATAGAGAAAAGACATGTGCCATTTTAAGTGCAAATGGAAAAGAAATTTATTCCTGTGAATTAGGTCGTGTTGGGAAAAATTACACGATTCGCATAACAGATAGAATAAATTTTGATCAAAAAAGTCTCAAAAATTTCTTACATAAAAGATAACTTAGAAGGTAGATCAATGCATATCGACAATCCCTTACAAGATACGAATGTATCTTCTCCAACCAATAATAGTGAAATGCTCATTCAAAAAAATGATGTTGATAATATATCGGAACCAATATCCTCTGATTCAAATAATATACTTGAAAAATCGACTGATAATTTTGATCTTATCATGAATATCCCAGTAAAAATGCAAATTATATTAGGATCTTGTTGCATGCAAATTTCTAACCTCGTCAATCTATCTAAAGGAGACGTTATCACACTCGATAAACGCGTAGGAGAATCCGTGGATATTACAATAAATAATCAAAAAATAGCTAAGGGAGAAATAACAATCATGGAAGAAGATGATACACACTTTGGAGTGCGGGTAATAGAAATTTTAAACGCTCAGTAAAAATTGTCTTTTAATACAATCTTTTTCTCTGTCAATAATTACATATAAACTGAATAAAAAGGTGTATTGGTTTTGAACAAAACAACAGATACAGTATCTTTCAAAAATCTTTATAAAGAAATTTCGCCCGTTTCTCTTACACAAAAAGACAAAGCAACAGCTATCCTTTTAGCAATGGAAAAACAAGTTTCTGGGAAACTTTTAAGACATTTTACACATGCTGAATTAAAAGAAATTGTTGCTTCGGCAAAATTATTACCAGAAATATCACCTGAAGAACTAGAAGATATCATTGATGAGTTTGAATCCCAATTCATTGCAGGAATTGGACTTACAGAAAACTCTAAGAATATAGAAAGCATCCTCGAAGAAGGCTTGGAACAAAATGAGTTGGAGAAATTGCTCAACAAATCAGATATATCCCAAGAAAACAACAATTCTATCTGGGACCACTTGAAAGAAACCGATCCCGGCGTTATAGCAGATTTTCTATCAAAAGAACATCCTCAAACCACTGCTTATGTATTATCCATGATGCCACCATCAATTGGAGCCAGTGTTTTATTACGATTCCCCAATAAAATACATGCTGATATTATGAAACGTACCGTCAATTTGCCAAAAATAAGCCCTTATATACAAAAAACTATAGAAAAATGCATTGTAGAAATGCTACCTCAATCGAACTCCAATACCAGTACAGGACCAGAAAAAGTAGCCAACCTTATAAATGAACTTGAAAAACCTCAAGTTGATAAACTTCTCACTTCTCTGCAGGAAGTGAGCAAAGAAGCCTTCGACAAAGTACGTCCTAAAGTATTCCTTTTTGACGATCTAATCACTTTATCTTCCCACGATCTATCCATCGTATTCAATAATATATCACTTGAAGTACTAGGAAAAGCCCTTCATGGCACCTCTATAGAAACTCAAAACGCAATACTTCATTGCCTCAGTAATCGTCAACGCAAAATAATAGAGGAAAATATTGTCCTTAATGATTCTTCCATAGCTCCACGAGAAGTCGCGATGGCTCGTCGTTCTATAGTACAAGAAGCGATTTCCCTTTTAAAAACAAATAAAATAGAGCTAAGCAATCCCATAAAATAAGCAGTGATACGCAAATAATTAGGTGAATAACTAAAAAGTAAAAGAAATAAGATAGGGAGTGTAATGTGTCTGAAAATGATGCACCTGATAATAAAACAGAAGCCCCTTCTTCTAAAAAAATTGAGGACGCACTCAACGAAGGCAATGCACCTATTTCACGTGAAGCATCTTTATTTTCTTCAATACTAGCCTGTCTCATTTATTTATTATTCTTCTTTTCTCCAGGAATCTATAGTGTAACTAGTGATCTTCACGTTTTACTTGCAAGCGCTACACAACGAAAATTAGAAGACATCTCCCATATAGTTTTTCTTTTGACACATTTAAGTCTAAGCGCTAGTAGACTAGTAATACCTGGACTATTGCTTTTTATGATGTTTGGTATTGGATCATATCTAATACAAAGAATCCCAGTTCTTAATCTGAATCATGTTAAACCGTCTTTTAAAAGGGTATCGTTACGTGAAGGGATAAAAAGAATTTACAGTATCAATAATTTAGTCAACTTTATGAAATCATTTGTGAAAATAATACTTGTAGGAACTATCATTACTATTTCTTTAACAGAAAATTATTTCACAATGCTCGATTTTATAAGCGCTAATCCTCACTCGATACTATATCATGCTTTTTTTACAGTACGCAAAGTACTAATCATGATACTACTATTCATAGCTACATTAACAGTTTTAGACATAGGTTGGAGTTACCATCAATGGTATTCGAAATTAAAAATGTCCAAACAAGAAATCAAAGACGAAATAAAACAATCATACGGCAATCCTATAATTAAAAATCGCCAAAAATCCATCGCACGCTCTAGAATAAGACACAAGATGATGGAGGCCACATCGCGCGCAACAATCATCATAACTAATCCTACACACTATGCATTAGCATTACGATACATACAAACGGAAAATGATGCACCAGTTTTAGTAGCTAAAGGCCAAAATTTAATTGCTAAAAAAATGCGAAAAATTGCTTATGAACACAATATTCCTATTTTTGAAGAGCCTTCACTAGCACGATCATTATTTAAACAAGTACCTATCAATAGCGCCATACCACCAGTTTTTTATAAAGCAGTTGCCCAACTGATATACAAAATATACCATAAAAAAATTTAAAGTATTTTTTCAATGGTTGCACATCTTTTCTTCTACGATAGAGAATTTTAGATACATTAAATCGAAATAGATTATTACAGCAGGAGTCCATATTGTTACTGATTCAATGGAACATTGATAGAAAAGAACACGCTTGTACACCATGGAAGAAGATGCAGAAGTTTTTCGCACCTCTCATGTAAGAGGTGTTCATGACATATTATTAAGATCATCATTCTTCTTAAAACTACAAAATATGAAAAATATAGGGTTGCAAAGATATTATAAAAGAGTAAAAACGGTTATTAGAGCCAAAAAATATCAAGAATGAGTTACGACTCAAACGGTCAAAAAGGTGGCTTGATACTATCTTTCAGGAACTAAGCGCTTGGATACATGATATGAAAGCAAGCAATATTGGTTAGAATATACGCCTGTATCGCATGGTAAAAAACGCGAAGAAAGGAGATCGATGCCTTGATCATACCTATTCACCGTGAGGAATATCTTATAATACTAAGAGATTAAGATCCAAACAAAGGAAGATAAGAGATGGAATTTCTTGGGGGAATAATATTTACGATCATATGTTTATATATGATGAATGGATACCAAAAAGAAAAAAAGGACATTGAACGCACAAGACTGAACATTGAACGCACAAGACTGACATGCGAAGAAGCTAGGCATACGCAAGACGAGAATTTAACCAAAGCATGCAAGGACGAACTGAAGAACATTAAAAGCAATCCAAAAGAAAAAGCCAAATGACAATGAACCTGAGAAATACGTACTGGAAGGAGGAGTCAGAACTAACTAGTTCCTTGTATCTAACACATACCCCGTTCTGCCAAGGATTGCAATCAACCTTGGCAGGATTGCGTAGGTAATCCTCAAAATGCTATTAATATTTTCAAAGCTCTTTCAAACAAAGCTCATCTCCTACCATTCCCAAGAGGAAAGATCACCAAAGTATCAGCAAATGTATCCAAAACGAATTGCTTTGGCAATTGCTTGAATGCGATTGACGGCGTCTAACTTGACTGTTGCTGATCCAAGGTATGCATTGACCGTATGTACTGATAAGCCTAATTTTTCGGCAATCTCTTCACTAGTATAACCATCTCCTGCCAACTGTAGACATGAAGTTTCTCGTTCTGTCAGATTTCTAGCAGCGGAAGAACGTTTTTTAAAGAGTTCCAAAAAATCCGTGATTACTTGATAACAAGCTCCATGCGCTTCAATAATAACTTCGTTAGCAAGCATCAGAAATTCTGAAGTAAAAATCACATATCCATTCTTATGGAAACCAAGACGGACAGGAAAGGCAATGCCGGCAAATGGCAATAATCCTCCCTCTAATCTAACGGATAATTGTCCTGACGATTCAATCACAGTTTCTTCTTGTATACTCTGCCATATTATTGGTAAAAGTCCTGAATTAAAGTGAAATAAGAAATCATCCCCATATGTCTCGATTAAAATATTGGGAATATCACCACTATCCAAATCATAATTATGCAATTCGCAAATCAATTGCTGACGCCTTGGAAAATCCAGCGCACTATTAATTGTATACAAAGCAAAATTTCTTGCTTTTATTCTATTTTGTATTAAATGTAGCCTTGGAGAGAGTTCTTGAAGACTAGATGATTTTTTCCCCGTGAGCGTATTTTCGGACAAATTTGTTTACCTCAAAATTATTTGGTTACTTCGTACAAATTCAATTTAAACAATGTTGTTACGTACAGCATAAGCTATGGCTCCAGATCGCGTTTTTGTAGCTGTTTTGCGCATAATGCTCGCAATATAGTTGTTGACGGTATTACGAGATATGCCAAGTATAACGGCTATCTCGTCACTAGTTTTTCCTTCTGAAATCCAAGTCAAACATTCAACTTCGCGCCCTGTTAATTCGAAGTCTTTACCCCAATGTACATCATAACTTTTGAACATATTAGCCTGATACGCAGCGAGCAAACCTATTTCCCATAAGCGATCTCGTAGAATAATCCGCCCTTTGGGGAACAATAACATCAACCCAATACGTATGCGCGCTACATCAAATGTAAGAGAACAATAACGATTATCCATACCAGCAGGTGGAGTTATATTTTCTGGCAACGTATGAAAAACAGGACAAAATAATTCTGTTGGACGTTGTAGAACATTATAGTACTTATCTTTTTCACTTAATGCCATACATCGTACTAAATCAAATGGCCAATCAGAACTCACTATGGAATCCAATTTTTGTTCTTGGAATAAATCCCACCGCACTAATAAAAAGTGACTCGCTCCAACATATTCAGTCAGCGCATACATTCTCATCGTCCAAGAAACCGTACAATCTAAAGGAATCATACGTGCCAACAAATCACTGCGTGTTGGAAGATGTGATACGAAAGACGTCCGTTGCTCATCTTCTCTATTTAAAACAATATTCACCTGCTGTATTTCGAAATTCATGATGCAAATTACCTTCAAAGATATGCTATTTCAGTATCAATCAAAATCACATTTGTTGGCCACATGTTTCACATGAGGGAAATGAATATTTTTTCTTATCTTATATAAAAAGCTCTACTTATATCGGCTTAATATAAAAAGTCTAAAAATCGAAAAGAAATTAAGTGACAGAAAAATAAAATTTTCAAACACAAATAATAACAGTAAACTCACTAAAAAAATAAATATCTAAAAAAAACACTACACCAACAGTCATGTTACTCTTTTTCAGAGATCTGTTAAAGAGTAAAAAAACAATTTTGTTATATAATGATACAATGAATACCTAACCCTTGTGATATATGTGCCATTAAAAATCAATAAAAGAGTATTATTGCTAGCTAATATGTTGAGTATATCGATCTTCTATTTCAGATCTAGCCCATTTTCGAAGAATTTTAGCAAAGCGTTCCTCGTTGATCTCAATCATATGCAAAAGACGAAGGTCTGATTGTTTGCTCACATAACTATTAATCCGAGACTGTAAATTTCTACTATGTGAAAAAATATCTTGGTTACTAGAATCTAAAGCTATATTATCGTTCGGCATTAGTCCTGTTGTAACCGCGGAAGAAATAGGAGGTGGGCTCAAAATAGATTTTCCCCCAACCTCCCCTTTTTTTGCATCATCTATGTTATGGAGACGGCGTAATGCATGTAGTCCTAAAAAAGTTACAAGTAATGTGCCTACTAGAAATACTAATGCATTGATTACAGTAGCAAAGTGACGCGATAGAATATCCATGAAACTCACCTGAACAGTCCCAGAGTTGAACAATTGATTTTCCAAAAAATCCATTGATGTAATAGTAATGGTGTCGCCACGTCTAGAATTAATACCTGTCGCAGCAGAAACTATCTTATTTATTTCTGCTAAATAAGAATCAATCTTACCTTGATCAGCTGATCGACCTAGCACTTCTGTAAGCCGCCCTTTATTAACAACAACCGCAATTGATAAACGTTCTAATTTATAATTATCATGAGTTGTAGCAATACTTTTGGTATTAATCTCATAATTACTCTGCTCTTCTTTTTTATCAGTATTTTCTAAAGAACGAGGCAATGGCACTTTTCTATCAGAGACATGAGGCATATTCTGCTCCACAGTAACAGCAGATTCTGGTTGACTAGTCTCTGATCTTTGAGCATCTTTAGATAAACGGATAGATCGCTCTACCTTAGAATCAGGATCATAAACTATCTCCCTAATCTGCTGTGTATCCATATTCAACTCAGCAACTACTGCTGATCGGAAGTTATCTACTCCTAAAAAAGCCGCTAAGGCTTTATTAATATTCATTTCAATTTCATGCTGGATAGCCTGTACTATACTAAGAGATTTTCCAAGAATATTTCTCTCCATTTCATTGGCAGTCAACAATTTTCCAGTGGAATCAAGTACTGTCACATCACCCATATCAAGATTTGGAACTGCAGCGGCTACAAGATGTCTGATGGCTTCAGCTGATTTATAGACAGATGGGTTAATAGCTCGAATCATAACTGAAGCCGTTGGCCTAGCACCAATCTTTCGAAAACTTCCCATATCAGGCATAACAATATGTACACGCGCAGCTACAATCCCAGAAATAGATTGTATAGTGCGAGCAATTTCCCCCTCAAGCGCACGCACCCGTGTAATTTCTTGCATAAATGAAGTCAGACCAAAAGAATTGACTTTATCAAAAAGTTCATAGCCAGAATTACTAGAACTACTAGGTAACCCTTGAGCAGCAAGATGAATACGTGCCTTTCCCACCATACTAGATGGCACTGAGATACTAGAACCATTATCGGAAATTCTAAAATCTATATTAGCTTCTGACAATGCAACAGATATTCTATTTACATCTGAAACCTCTAACTTTACATAAAGATTGTCATAATGTGGGCTATTCACGAAAAATCTCGCTGCCATAAATAACATTATGGGAACAAGAATGACCGAAGCCAAAATTAATATACGCGTACGCCCTAAAGACGTTCCACTTTTGAAAAACTGCAATAATTGATCTAAAATAGCCACTTTTTTCCCACTGAATACAATGGTATACACTTACCTGCATGGTCTCTACTGATATAAGCTTGTGCGAAAGTTACACTTTTATAAAGAATTTTATCTCAAGAATATTTGGCATATTGGAAGGTAAAAACGTAACTATCTATAAAAACTAGAAATTAATCGATATCAAACATTCTCTTAACTTCAAAATCAGACTAATTTTGCGTAAAGAAAAAATTTACATGTTTTATTGTCATATCATGAATTAATGTGTACAGTAGTCGCCCGTATTAAAAAAATGATCTTGAGTCTTGTACATGAAAAAAATCCGTAATATCGCAATTCAGATGAATCACATCTCAACTGTCAAAGTAAAGGAAGACTCAACCTTTGCAATAGCATTAGAGGCACAAGTACGCGGGTATCAGATATTTCACTACACACCAGATCAACTTTATATGCGCGATAGCAAAATCTACGCCAATACACAACCACTTTCCTTAGATGAAAAAAAGGAACAATATTACTCCCTTGGAGAAGAGAAAATTATTGATCTCTCACAAATGGATGTCATACTGATACGTCAGGATCCTCCATTTAATATGCATTATATTACTAGTACATACCTTCTAGAAAAAATAAATCCTGAAACACTGATAGTAAATAATCCCTTTTGGATACGCAATTCTCCCGAGAAAATTTTTGTTACCGAATTCTCCGAATTGATGCCTCCGACCCTTATCTCTCGAGATATCACTCAAATTACTAGATTCTATTTAGAGATGAAAGACATCATCATCAAACCGTTATATGGAAACGGTGGTACAGGTGTATTTCGTATCACACTAGGAGATCGTAATTTCTCTTCTTTAATAGAAATGCTATTCGAAAAATATCCAGAACCCCTTATGATACAATCATATTTACCACAAATACGCGACGGAGATAAACGCATCCTTTTATTAAATGGAAAACCCGTTGGCGCCGTTAATCGCATACCTTCTGAAGTCGACAATCGCTCTAATATTCACGCTGGGGGAAAAGCCGAACTAACAAAACTAACGAAGATTGATCTAGATATCTGCAAACGCATTGGAGAAAGTCTACGCGAACGCGGACTTTTCTTCACTGGCATCGATGTAATTGGTGATTATATAACCGAAATTAACGTCACCTCACCAACTTGCATACGTGAAATCCATCGAAATGGCGGAGAAAATGTAGCTTCACTATTCTGGGATGGAATCGAAAAAATAAAAGAAACCTAGGATAGTTTTGTTATATGCAAATAAAAGACATCAAATAATCAGAATATAATACAACTCTAATACGATATTTGGCGACGCCCCTACTGCTAAGTCCAACTATTTTTAATTCTTTTGTAACAAATCACGGATTTCAGTTAGCAACTGTACTTCAGCAGGAGGATTCTTGACATTTTCTGTCTGCTTAACCAGCTTGTTCATAAATTGTATAAGGACAAAAACTACTCCCGCTAAAATAAAAAAGTTAACTAGGACACTAGCAAAACTTCCATAAGCAAACACAGCTCCTTGTTTACGTGCTTCCGATATAAGCGAAGATTTAATCTCTGAACTCAATGGAAGAAAATAATTAGAAAAATCAGTCCCATTGCCCATGACACAGCCTACCAATGGCATCATAATATCTTCAACAATAGATTGAACAACACGATTAAAAGCTCCTCCGATTATAATCCCTACCGAAAGATCTATCACATTACCACGGGCAATAAACTTCTTAAACTCATTGAATACGGGAGTACCTTGAAACATTTTTTATCCTCTTTGCAGAACTTCATAATCGTATAAAAGAGATAACTCTATCTTGTCCCTACCTTCGTAGAAATCACCTATAATTTTGTATATAAAATTTTAATAATTTACTAACGATAAAAGTTATTGGAAAAATTCATATATATATTATCCACCTATCAACATTAAAACGTATCTCATAAGTAAATAATGGGCATACTAAAAATTAAATAACGTTTTCAGTTAAACATATTAAATCATAGAAATAATAGTTATATAATCATCACATATCTCTACTTAAAATCAAAAAATCATTCATTAAAATCAATATATATATTGCTAATATTTCATATGATTGTTATCAAAATAATTTTTCAATTTTAAAATATTGTATCATTTTGATAAACACTATACTATTAAGCAGATAGGAGATAAGAATGCTATAGTTAAATGTCACTAGATAATCTAGTAGTCATAAATTCTACTAGAATATAATTCTAATTTCTAAGAGATTGACGGTGTTCGTGATAAAAATGAACGCGACTATTATCAGAATGATTCTGTAACAGAGGATTCATAGATCATTCGAGGACTATTTACATTATTCCAAAAACAGAATTTTCACATGTTACAACAAAAAATTCAATCTTCAGCAAAAAAAACGTTTCTAACATACCCATATGGGTCCATTTACATACAAAGAAACATCCAGCTAATGGGGAAAATACTCTTTCTTTCTATAATAATGATTAGCATGGCATCAGAATTACATGCAAAACCCAAATATTCTAGTATTGTTATTGATGTTAACAAAAACCAAATGACTGGGTTTAAACAAGACGAACCACGCTATCCAGCATCCCTAACAAAAATGATGACTCTGTATATTATTTTTGAATACTTACAGTCAAAAAAATTACACTTAAATACACAAATCCCTGTATCCAAAACAGCAGCCACACAAAATCCATCTAAACTCTATTTAAAAGAAAAAACGTACTTTACCACAGAACAAGGCATTCTAGCACTGATTACACGTTCTGCTAACGACGTTTCTACAGCTTTTGGAGAGTTCATTAGCGGTTCAGAGAAAAAGTTTGCAATCCTCATGTCTAATAAAGCTAAAAAAATTGGCATGCAGAATACCATTTATAAAAATGCTAGCGGACTACATGACAAAAACCAAATAACGACAGCACGCGATCAAGCAATTCTTGGCATATTGCTTCGCAAAAACTTCCCACAATACTATAAATATTTTTCGATTCGTAAATTCCGATATAGAAATAGAATTATTACAAACCACAATAAGTTATTAAATAAGATGCATAACATAGACGGTATCAAAACCGGATATACTCGAAATTCAGGGTTTAACATTGTCACCTCTTTACGATATAAAGATGACCCAATAGTTGCTGTTGTTATGGGAATGCCAACCAGTCAGGAAAGAGATCAAAAAGCCTTAGAACTCATTACCTCATTTCTGGAAAAGAAAACCTTGAAACATCAACAAACTCACAGAAAAGATAATCTTTCATCTACATCTCTCAAAAAATCTTTGATGATAAAGAAACTCAAACGTACGTACTCTCAATTCAAAAAAATTGACGCAAAAGCACACTCCACTCAATAATAAACGATATCAAATGAACCATGATGATCATTTCATCTCAATCAATTGAGTTACACCTCTTGCTAAAACCAACGCAGCTTGGGTAGTTTAAAGGAAAATCAACAGAATATCTCAAGTGCTAATAGCTAATATTTTGATATATAGGGCATGTAAAATTTCATACATACGTGACAATTAAAAAAATGCCTGATAATTTGAGAGAATTACCATTTGAATATTCAAAAATTTTTTACTCTATATTCACAGTCTTTGTATATCGTGGGGAAAATTATCCTTATTTCATAAAGCATACAAGGCTGATCAATGCTGTTCGACAACCAATTTATAGAAAATATTCTAAAAGAAGATAGAGAAGATAACAACATCAAATCACTAGCGCAACTCCAGAGAATAGCAATCCGCACCGTATTAGCCAATAGAACCAAAAATATAAAATCAATCACGAAAGAATTCATGGAGTATTGGATTGCACATAGTTCACGTGCTTGGAGAACAAGCAAACCGAGAACATACTTGAACCTTCATATTGCTTCTCAATCAAAAAAAATTCCTGTATCCATATACATTGGGAATATACAAAAAAATAAAAAAATTTGAAGAAAAAATATATCAATAATTTTTAAGAAACACCAAATATCTAGAATTTGCAACAAGAGGCAAAAAACAAGGTTACCCTAACGATATACAATGCGATCACCGACTTGTTGCAAGGTTTCTTTTTATTTGTCAATTTTTAGAGAAACGAACCTACTCATATTATCATTACCGGATTGCATGTCAGGATCATACTTGATCTGCAAAAGAACAGAATCACGTTTCTTTTCTTTGGCTTTTCCTATAAGACGTTCAACATCTTTAATACAAGAAACTTCATGAGTATTTACAGAAACAATAGTCATTCCCTTCTGAATACCTTTAGCCTCTACCTCTCTCTCCCTATTTGGATTTAAAGCAACAATACGCACCAGCTTTTTATTACCATCATTAATATCCTGCAATACCATCCCGAGTAATTCCTTATCTCCCACCTCTAAATGCATATCGTTCTTAGCTGTAGGGGAACTTCCTAAAACCACGGCAACAGAATGCTTGCTTCCTTCTTTACACAGAGAAATCTTTACTTGTTCCTTAGGTGAACGAGATGCAATCTGCCATACAAAATCTTGATGACTTTTTATAATCCTTCCATCAAGCATACAAATAACATCACCAACTTTCATCCCCGCTTTATCTGCCGGAGATTCTTTTACAACAGCTGTAATTAATGAACCCTTTGTCCCACGCAAACCAAGAGGAATAGCTAATTCTTGTGTCAAATTTTGAGTCATAATGCCAAACCATCCGTGATCTACCCTTCCTTTTGAGATTAATGAGGGAATAGCTTTTTTGATAATAGACAGCGGAATAATCAATCCAACTCCCATATGAAACTGACCACTCGTGACAATCATGGCATTCACGCCTATCACATGTCCCAACGCATTAAAACAAGGTCCCCCAGAATTTCCCTGATTTATTGGTGCATCAATTTGTGTAAAAGTTCCTGGTCTATCTGGTATATCACGATCAAGCGCAGAGACAATCCCAGCACTGACAGTTCCACGTAATCTAAAAGGATTTCCAATAGTAAATACTGCTTCTCCAACACGAATATTATTAGCATCTTCAAACTCTACAGGGATAAATTTCCTATCGCTTTGCACTTTTAATACAGCTAAATCAAAAAGCGCATCTGTCCCAACAAGCTTTGCAGGTAATTCTGTATCATCTGAGAGGATGACACTGAAACTAGCACCGTCCTCCACTATGTGGTTGCTCGTCAGGATATAGCCATCATCAGTAATAAAAAAACCAGATCCAAACATTAACCTTTCTACTGTATCTGATAATATAGGCTCTTCCCCAGAGAAAAATTTATGGAAATCTTTTCGGAAATAATTTTTCAGAGGATGATCTTCAGGAAGATTTCCAAAACCATAAGCGTTAAACATTTGTTCTACTGATACCTTTTTCTTTGGCTCAACCATAACGGATACAATAGAAGGAGAAACGCGTGCAATAACAGGAGGAAGATCTACAGAGGATGGGGGAAGCTTAGCCTCTAAAACAAGATAAGTACTACTAAAAATAACACACGTTAAAGCCACAGTGCAAATACTCTTAACGGATAAAATCTGTCTTTTAAACATATTTAAAAACTCTACTCCTACATCATATAAAAGTCATAAAACAACACAGAACTATTGTAACTGATACCAAACACAAGAAAAATGGGAAAAAACGCACTTTTTTACCATATAATAATGGCTACAACCTGCAACGATCTATTAAAATATTTTCAATACATTCAACTAAACTATTAGAATCAACATAGTATAATACGACGATCTTGAAAATATTTCCTTAAAAAACGAGAATTAACAATGCATTTATTAAAATATTTTCGATAATAAATTTCGAGAAAATAAGTAGTCAAAACCCATCATCACGCACTCATAGCTATCAAATAGTGATATCAAAAGCAATGACGAAAACATCGCAGGAATCAAAAAAATATCTATACCTCTCACCGCATAAAGATAAAAAGAAAAAACCACATTTTGTAGTCAAAACATCACAAATAATACTAAAATAATATGTGGAAATACCTTATACCACTATGCATAGCATTTGTATTGAGTAGATTCATGATTATCTTCAGGGATAAAATTCAAAACGCGGGTATTAGGAAGAATGGCTATGACTTCAACCCCTTCTCGCAACTTAGACCTAATGAGAAATTGACCGCCATGATTAGCCATAATAGACTGTGCTATAGGAAGACCGAGCCCAACTCCTTGTTCAGCACTTTTAATGGCTATAGATCCTTGTCCAAAAGAAGTTAAAACAGTCGGTATTTCTCCTTCAGCAATTCCAGGACCATTATCCTTTATAGAGATATATTGCCCCCTTCCAGAAGTCCAACCAACTGTTACATGCACTCTCCCACCGATAGCAGTAAATTTTACAGCATTAGAAAGAAGATTTAAGATTACCTGCCGCATACCTTTTTCATCAGCCCATACAGATGAAAGGCTAGGATCGATTTTTTGAAATATCTCAATATTTTTTTCTTGTGCTCTCAGCTGTAACATAATTATACATTCGCGTACAATATCAATAAGAGATATAGCAGATTCACTGAGCTCATATCGTCCTGCTTCAATACGTGAAAGATCCAATATTTCGTTAATGAGATTCAGCAGATGTTGTCCAGAACGATGAATATCACCAATATATTCTTTATAAGTTTCATTATTTAATGGACCCATTGTCTCTAATTCTATCACTTCCGAAAACCCTAAAATAGCATTCAGAGGAGTCCTCAATTCGTGTGACATTGATGCGAGAAAACGGGATTTAGCGAGATTCTCTTCTTCGGCACGCTTTCTCGTCTCATCAGAAAGAGATTTTGCTACCTCTAATTCAGCAATAAGATCATCTTTTTCAGCCTGACAAGAAAGAATTTTCACATTAGATTTAAACAAATGATACGTAATGTAGGTGAAAAAAGATAATGCCGTAGCAAGCATTCCAGCAAGACTAATATCCAAAACATGCATACTCATAATTGCCTGCGTGCTGAGCGCTACTACTACTGGGAAAAACGATAAAAAAACAGCGTATGGGAGCATGAAATTGGATAATGCGCTAATTGACAAAGCAATAAGAAGGGTCGCACTTTTGTAAATTGTCAAATATTCCGGTGTCCATGTTCCCGGTTCAACCAATGTCAAAAGAGTCCAACATAATCCAATGGCAATCTGACCTACAAGAAGCCATATACGCCACACATATACTTCCCCAATTTTGATATCACTATTCATCACTTTTTTCCCCAGTGAAAGATTAGCAGCATAGACTGCTAATGTTATAAGGGACCACATAGGGAATATAGGGTTTTGAGTAAACCAAGTCCCTATGTTAGCAACGAGCAAAACAAAAAGTGGTAAAATTGGAGAAACACGAAACAAAGATTCAACATGCAAAGTAATAATTTCTCTGTCAAAATCCATCTTAGAAGGATATTCTAAACCCAAATGGTCTCCAGTAGGAGATATGAGAAGACCAACATCCTTTTCTTTATTTTTTCTTGACCTATACACTATACTCTTATTGTTCTTTGACATAAATCACTACGGATAGTTATGTTATGTTACGTGAAAACCATGCGAATTCTCTCACTATACGAACAGGATGTTTAAAATAAAATTAATATGAAAGGATGGTCATAAAAAGCAAAAAAAAATTGATCTAGTGCAATAGAATATTTTAGATTCCCTAGGATAAAAAATCCGTCGAGGCGTTTCTGGCATATTATAGTCCATCTAGTATAGTGCCAAAATATCATTTCGAACTAAAATCTTAATTATCATGATATAGATTTGGCTCAGCTATTTTAACCATTGATAGGCAACTATTTCCCGAGTATAGTTTTATTAGACTTGTGAGTGGAATTAAAAATAGTCATAATGCTGATTATTCTAAAAAGATCTTTTACCTTTACAAAATCAAGCCAATAAAACAATGGAGACTTTCATGAGTGAAAAAAACATTGACAAAGAAAAAAATCCTTCTAATGCAAATTCAAGTACTGCAGAAGAGAAATCCGAGATTAATATCCCTGAAGAATCTCTGAATCAATCAGAAGAATTTCGCGATAAATATCTCCGTGTCATTGCAGAAATGGAGAATTTACGTCGTCGAACCGATAGAGAAAAAAAAGATGCTCAATCTTATTCAATAGCGAAATTCGCTCGTGACATGCTATCTGTTTCAGATAATCTTTCTCGTGCACTCGACTCTGCCCCTCTAGACCTTGCAAATAGCGAAAAGAAAAGCGAAAGCGTCCTCAAATCCTTAATTGAGGGCATAGAAATGACCAGACGTGAAATGATGTCAACGCTAGAAAGATATGGTGTCAAAAAGATTGATGCTAAAGATCAAAAATTCAATCCCAACATGCATCAGGCTATGTTTGAAGAACCACACGATACAGTACCTGCTAATACCATAATCAAAGTAGTTCAAGATGGATACGCTATAAATGAACGCGTCCTCCGCCCTGCTTTAGTTAGCATTTCTAAAGGCAAGACCCAGAATCCAACAGAAGAAAAGAAGGAAACAATAGAACAACCTTCTCCTCTAGACATAGAAGAAAGAAACAAGACGCAAACAAAGAATTGATTTTCAATGTGCCTCGTATCTCAATCCTATTGCATCTGATATGCGCTTCTTTCCTCATGTTGAGGAAAGAAATAAACACTAGACAAAGCCCATATAACCGAATTATTGGAGGAGAATAATTAAAAAAAGTTTTTTCAGATCATAACCAAACCTATTCACAATCCTCTTTTCTTACACGCTCTTTATAGGGCTGCACTCCCGTAGTCATATAGTGTATAGTTTCCGCAATATTGGTAACATGGTCTCCAATACGCTCAATGTTTTTAGAACAAAAAAGAAGATGTGTACACAATGTGATATTACGTGGATCTTCCATCATATATGTCAATAATTCTCGGAATAGTGAAGTATGCATGGCATCTAATTCACCATCGCGATTACAAATCGACTGCGTTTTTTCTGTTGATCTACTACCATATACGTCTAGAATCTCCGACAACTGTTCTAACGATAGCTCTGCCAAAGGCTCAATAGTCCAAACCAACTTCCTAGGGACACCAAACATCTGCAAAGCCAATACACGCTTTGCAGTATTCTTAGCTAAATCTCCAATTCGCTCTAAATCAGCAGCTATTTTAATTGATCCAACTATCTCACGTAAATCAGATGCCATTGGTTGACGTTTAGCAATCGTTATAATTGCTTTGTCTCCTATATCCCTCTCCAACTGATCTAAAACAACATCGTTATCGATGACCTTATGCGCAAGAACGGTATCCCCTTCTATAAAAGCCCGAACTGAAGAATCAACCATTTTTCTAGAAACAATTCCCATCTCAACAATACGTCGAGAAAGAAAATCTAACTCTTCATCATACGCAGATAGTATATGACAAGACATCTCTCTACTCCTATCTTAAAAAGAAAACGAACAATTACAACTACCTTAGCCAAAACGCCCCATAATATAATCCTGAGTTCGCTGATCAGATGGAGCTGTAAACATCTTATCAGTATCATCTTCTTCCACTAGGTGTCCCATATGAAACATCGCAGCACGCTGTGATACACGGGCAGCTTGCTGCATAGAGTGAGTGACGATCACAATAGTCAAACTTTCACGCAATTCATGAATTAATTCTTCTACAGAAGCTGTAGCAATTGGATCAAGAGCAGAACAAGGTTCATCCATCAAAATGACTTCAGGATTAACTGCTAAAGCACGTGCAATACAGACACGTTGTTGTTGTCCCCCAGAAAGAAGCGAAGCATCGTGAAAAAGTCTATCCTTAACCTCATTGAACAAACTTGCCTTTTTCAAGCTCATTTCTACAATTTGATCTATATCTGCTTTATTATTCCCTAGACCATGTATACGCGGTCCATATGCAACATTATCATATATAGATTTTGGAAAGGGATTAGGTCTCTGAAATACCATTCCAACTCGAGCACGCAATCTTACAACATCAACAGATGATTGATAAATATTCTTTCCATCTAAAATAATTTCACCTGTAAAAACACAATTATCAATCGTTTCATTCATCCGATTTAAACAGCGTAGGAACGTTGATTTTCCACATCCTGAAGGACCGATAAGCGCCGTAACCGAATTCTGAGGAATTTTCAAGTTTATATCAAATAAAGCACGTTTTTCACCATAGCATACGGACACCTTGTTGCTTATCATTTTATAAATCTGATTCATGACAATATATCAATAATCCCCATTACCAACGCTTTTTAAAGCGATTCCTCAACCATAACATAGCTGTATTAATAACTGCTAGAAAAATCAATAAAAGCAATATAGCGCCAAATGTCCTTTCAACAAACGGTCTTTCTGCATCAGCTGCCCACAAATAAATTTGCACTGGGAATGCTGTAGCAATATCTGTAACACCTACTGGATAATCTGTTACAAAAGCAACCATTCCTACAAATAAAAGCGGTGCTGTTTCCCCTAATGCACGCGCTAAGCTAACAGTCGACCCCGTCAAAATAGCAGGCATTGCTAATGGCAAAACATGATGAAAAACAGTTTGAACCTTAGACGCCCCTAATCCTAATGCAGCAGATCGAATAGATGAAGGAACTGTCCTCAATGCCACACCTGTAGCAATAATAATACTAGGCAATGTCATCAAAGCTAAAATCAAACCACCCACAAGTGCTGTTGAACGTGGCATTTTAAAAAAATTAATCAACACAGCTGAACCAAGAATACCATATACGATAGAAGGAACAGATGCTAGATTATTGATATTAGCCTGTACAAAACTAGAAAAAAAACCTTTATGTGAAAACTCTTCTAGATATATAGCAGAAGCAATACCCAAAGGAAAGGATAGCCCTATAACGATCAACATCATATATAAAGATCCAACGACCGCCACCCCAATACCCGCTACTTCTGGTCGACTAGAAGCACCATTTATAAAAAAACCATAATTAAAATCCAAAAATAAAGCACCATCTGAATCTAATTTTTGAAACCACTTCCACTGGTAATCAGACATCCTGTGTACATTTGCAGGCGAATAAAGATATCCTTTCAAAGCAGAATCAATATTAGCACTAGCCAATAATGATACTTCTACTGTCTTGCCTATCAATGATGGATCTGTCATTAAAGTCTTACGGAGATGATAACGAGCTGTAGTAGATAACATCTGACTCGCTTGCCTTAATAACGCATGATTAGAATCAGAAATACTCAATTTACGCGCTAAAGCTTTTCGAACCAATAGATTGTAGTCTGCCCTTAACAAGATAGCAGGATCCATAAAACGCTTTTTCTGGGGGTCAACAATTGTTTCCGAGAATTCTATTGGCAAAGAAATATGAGTTTGCCACAAGGCACCTATGCCCTTCGAAACAATTGAAGATAACAACAGAATCAAAAACACAAAAACCACCAAAACAGCTACTACGCAATAAAAACGGAATAACCATTCAGAAATGTAACGATATTTTAAGTTCTTTTTATTGATAGAAAACGATTTCATTCGTACTTTCTCTGATATTTTTTCATGATATACATAGCATAGATATTAAGAAAAAATGTGATGCAAAATAAAGTTAATCCCAATGCAAAAGCCACTAGTGTCTGAGGAGAAGAAAAATCAAGATCACCTGTCAATTGATTCATAATCTTAACAGTTATAGTGGTCATTGATTCGAAAGGATTAAATTGAAGACGAGCAGCAACACCAGCGGCCAAGACCACAATCATTGTTTCTCCGATGGTACGTGATGCAGTCATCAAAATAGCCCCCGCAATACCAGGAAATGCTGCTGGGAAAATAACATATTTCATAGTTTCTGAACGTGTCGCCCCTAATCCCAGAGAACCATCTCTTAAAGAACGAGGAATCGATGAAATAACATCTTCTGATAGAGATGATACGTATGGAATAAGCATAATACCCATTACTAAACCAGCTGTTAAAACACTCTGCGCTTCAATAAAACTTTTGTAATTCCCTGTAATTAAACCATTCATATATATCGAGATATCTCGCAAAAACGGTCCCACCAAAGACAACGCAAAAAAACCATAAACAATTGTTGGAATACCAACCAACATTTCGGTAATAGGCTTAATGACAGCACGCAACTTCTTAGGAGCATATTCTGCCATATAAATAGCAATTAGCAAACCAATCGGCACAGAAAACAACATGGCTATAAATCCAATGTAGAAAGTCCCTATCAGCAAAGGAATGAGACCAAACTGCCCCATAACATTACTCGAACCAAGAGCGGGGAAACGAGGATCCCAAACAATTCCAAAGAAAAAATCTGTTGCCGAAATTATGCTAAAAAATTTAAAAGTATTAGCAAAAAGAGAGATTATTATACCAAACGATATTACAATAGAGAGAAGCAAACTGTTTCGCAATAAAAAAACAATAAATTTCTCCACTGCACTACGCGCACAAAAACTTGGCTTAATGCGCAAAATAGCATAAGAGCATCCCAGAAAAGAAAATAAGAACATGCATACATTCATCAAAATCCGACTTTTGCGTGATAAAATTTCTTGATAAAACGCCGCTTCAATAATCCAAGGACTTGGAACATATCCTGAGATTACATTCTGATATCTTAACAAATCGGATATATCCCCATCACCTTTTTGTATTTTGAATTTCGTATCAGGATCAAGAGAAGACAATGAGTCAACAATTTTATGCAGGATACTATAGGAAAATTGTCTATCACCTTCTGCCAAACTATTCAGGTAGTGGGAAAAACTATTACTAACTTGAAAATCAATGATATACGGAGAAAATAAAAACCACAGAAGAAAAATGAAAATATATGGTATAATTGAGTAAAGAGCCACATAAACACCATAATAACTTTCTTTGGAATAAAGACGAATGGCATTTTTCTTGGATAGAAATCTTGCACGCAAACATCCTAAAAAATAGGATACAAGACCTAAAAAGATTATACTAAAACCGGATAACAAGAGCAACCATCCTTCCTAGGTAAAGCAACTCACATAACTACTAAACAAGTTTGTTCCAGAACTACTCTTCCTAACCGCTCTTTCCAACTGCAATAGAATCTCGAACAGACTTCCGTTCTTCATTAGAAATAGGGATTAAACCATATTGAAAAAGCTGAGAATCAGGAGCCATCATTTCATCTGACACACTAAAAGAAACATATTCCCTAAGTCCAAGGACACTATTGAAATGCTGTCTCTTCACATAAAATAAAAGCGGACGCGAAATAGGGTATAACCCAGATACAATTGTACCCATGGAAGGCACAATCCCATCAATTGGCACAAGTTTTAAAACATCAGCATTGTTTTTATAAAAAGATAAACCGACGAAACCAAAAACATCTTTATTTACTTCTATCCTTGCTAAAGTTTCAGTATAATCTCCATCTACTTCAATAGCAATTCCGTCTTGTCGAACAGATGTACATGCCACACTCAATTGCTGAACATTATATTTAAACATATCACGCATTTTCGAAAAATTTCTAGATCTCACACAACCCTCTTGCAAGACTTTTTTTTCCAAAACTTCTCGAGTCCCATGCTTCCCACTTGGAACATAAATGGCGATGCGAACTTCAGGAAAATCAGGTCTGATCTCTGACCACTTTTTCAATGGATTGAACACAACTTTATCATCGACGATTAAATAAGAAGCCAATGCCTTGTAAAGATCCTCGACAGTCAAAGAAACACTTACCATATCTCTATCGCTTACCAGCAATATACCGTCATGCCCTATCGTCACTTCTTGAATATCAGAAACACCATGCTTCTTACACTCATCTAATTCATTCTGAGTTATTTTTCGGGAAGAGTTGACAATATCAATAGTATCATCGCCAATACCCCTGCAAAATTCTTTTAGACCAACACTAGAACCCCCAGACTCCACAAAAGGCGTCTTAAATTCAGGAAAATATTCGCTGAAATTCTCGGCAATAATCTTGGAATAAGGAAATAATGTCGAAGATCCTGCTATCCTGATGCGGTTACGGGCAAAGGTTCCTGTACCACAATATACTTCCAAGACAACAAAACACATAAGAACTACAAAAAAAAATCTCACCGCAACCTCTACAGTTCAAAACTCTAAGTTACTCTATGCGCAAACAACAACCCAAGAATGTACATTTCTTATCTTTCTCGACAATGCTCCTGCACGACATCACCTCTTAACCGCAGTTCAAATATGCACTCTTAATTACAGACAGAATGTACCCCCACATACAAGACAAATCATATCTCACGGCACTCCTCATAACCAGTAAGAGCACCGAAAGAAAGCCTTCTACGCATTTTACCGTATATTATTCTCGGTTATCCTCAAAAAACTTATATCTGTTAAAATAATGGAAAGGTTATCTCAATAGCTACAGAACGTGAATTTAAAATACTTTAATAACAAAAGATCTCTTAGATACTCTTACAACCGATAATAAGTCCAATAAGCATATCCTCTAAAGGAATCAATCTAACTTCTATCAACCACCAATTCTAACAAAATAACTTAAAAAAATCATCTATCAATCATAGATTTTTCTACAACTTTAGAATAAAATGTGTTGTGCGAGTTAGTCAATTCCACGCGTGAAGCACTGGCACTTATATATTTCTGACCATCAGGTAAGCCACTTTAGCTCAGTTAGGTAGAGCGCATCATTCGTAATGATGAGGTCACGTGTTCGATTCACGTAAGTGGCACCAGTTGACGATCTACTTTCGTTCTTCAGGAAGGATAGTGTGCTTATTAATGAGATTCATTTGCACTATACCAAATATTAAAAAGATAGGGAATATTCCTATTGCTTTAAAAAATATCCATGTTTCTGTAGAGAAATTACGCCACACTATTTCATTGCAAAAAGATAAAAACAAGAAAAAAAATGCCCACCGAAGAGTCAGCTTACGCCAACCTATTGAATCTAAACATATTACTTGAGAAAGAAAAAATCTGACAAAACTCTTTCCAGATAAATAGCCAACAAATAAAACAACAGAAAAAACAAAATAGAAGAATGTGGGCTTCATTTTTATAAGAGATTCATCACGCAACCAAACAGTCAAACTGCCAAATACTAATACGCATACTCCAGAGACTACTGGAATGACCCGAAATTCACGAAAAAAAAACCAAAACATCCCTAACGATACAGCAGTCAACACCATAAATAACAGAGTTGAAACAAAGATAATCCCCCCTAAATTTGATAACATGGGGAAATAAAAAAACAGCTTTTCCCCATAAAAGTTACACAACCAAAAAGCAATCCCAGGACTGAATTCTAATAAAAAACAAACGATTTTACTTTGTGATTGCGATCTACTCATATCTTCTCCTCACCATAATCTAAACATCCGGTAATAACAGCAGAAAAATCCTTTGCTACAAAAGGCTCAAGATCATTAATCCCCTCTCCTACCCCTAAAAAATAAACAGGAATTTTATGTGTCACAACAATAGGAATCAGCCCTCCTCCTCGCGCTGTACCATCCATCTTTGTCATAATAAGCCCAGTTGTCCCTGCGACAGCATGAAACATTTCTACTTGACGTAAAGCATTCTGCCCAGTTGTGGCGTCTAAAACTTGTAATACACTATGTGGAGCATGAGGATCTAAACGTTTTAATACCCGAATCATCTTACCAATACCCGCCATAAGTATAGAATTATTATGAAGACGACCTGCGGTATCAATGATCAAGACATCTACTTTCTTCGCTTGCGCTTGTTTGAAAGCCTCATACGCAAGGGCTGCAGCATCAGAACCAATTTCAGAACACACAAAATCAGCAGATGTACGATCTGCCCAAATCTTCAATTGATCAATAGCTGCAGAACGAAAAGTATCTCCTGCCGCAAGCATTACCTTTAAACCAGCATCTGACATTTTTTTCGATAATTTACCAATAACAGTAGTCTTCCCTACGCCATTTACTCCCACAACAAGAATAACATGTGGTCTATGAGAAAAGTCCCAATTAAAAGGCTTCGAAAGTGGCATCAACATCTTATGAATCAGCTCAGAGACATCATACAACACACGTTGAACAGACACATCTTTAGCATAACGCTTTGTAAGCAATTCTTCCACTATCTTCTGGGCAACCGCTACTCCTATATCAGAGCGAATTAGAAGATCTTCTAATTCTTCTCGAACACCATCATCAAGTCGTCTGCTTGATATAATATCCGTAATCCCTTCCTTCAATTTTAAAGATGTAGATGCAAATCCTTTAGTTAGTTTTCGTATCCAAGATAAAGATTCCGATGCGACTTTTTGATTACTCAATCTGTTCTCCGAAAAAGAATTTTCTTATAGCTATTTAAATTAAAATAGACAAAAAACCATTACGCTGTTGCAAGTAGAAACTTTGAACAATAATAAAAATCCATAAAAAAGTTTCCCATTGCAACAAACACAATCTTATAATTAATTGCAACAAATGACCTTAGATGCGCGAAAAAATAAAAACCAATAATATTGGATTAATATGCCTCATCATCCTCATTTTTCTTTATCCATTTCCCCGTTTTAATATCCAGTTTCCCCTCCCATTCTTTTTTCGCCTCTCCAGTCATAAAAACATGGTTATTATCATGCCACTCAATCAAAAGCCCTCCTCCCAACATCTTAACTGATACCGCACGATTTGTCTTGTGCAAACATCCAGACGCAACAACAGAAGCACAAGCAGCTGATCCACAGGCAGCAGTTAAACCTACGCCACGCTCCCAAGTGCGTAAATCAAGAGATTCTAAAGAAGTAACCCGTGCTATAGAAAGATTAACACCTTCCGAAAACATAGGATGCTTTGCTAAAAGATTTCCAAAACTAGCAAGGTCATAATGATATAAGTCATCTTCTACAAAAAAAATTGCATGTGGATTCCCCATAGAAACCACAAACGGATTCCGCAAAAACAAGTGATTAACTGGACCTATATGAAATCGATCCCTATCCATCTTATCAAATGATCGTGCCAGAGGAATGAGCTTCCAATCCAAAATCGGCTCACCCATATCAACAGAGATCGATCCATCCCTATTTTCTTTAGCCACTAAAATTCCTCGTATGGTTTCAAAAGTGAAAGACTTTCTCTTCATCCTAGACGTAAGAAATCGCACAACACAACGCATCCCATTCCCACAAGACTGCACTTCGGATCCATCACAGTTTATAATACGAATAAAGGCATCGACAGATGCATCTTGAAAATCATGAATTAACATAATTTGATCAAAATGGGTATTATCGTCCGTGGATAGAGCATTAATTGCGTCTGAGGTTATATTATCGTGACAACCCCGCATATCAATGACAAGAATTTTATTCCCTATCCCTTCCATTTTTGCAAAATCTACCATAGATGATTGCATTTTTCCTCCTTATTTTCCCACCATCACAAGTGCGAGTATAAGCATTACCAAAGTCATACATTCAAACTTGATTCACAAAATTTTCAATGATTTACTTCTTAATCAGTGACGCTGGATTATATGCAAATTGTTGAGTATAACGTTGTCAAAATAATTTGGTGTTTTTACTCGCAAAAAATCTCTTTAATCTCTCTTTTTATATGTTAAATTTATTAAACTATCTATAGCCAGATAAATTATTCTCAGAAGGTAAAAGCAGTGTTTGATAATTTACAAGAACGCCTCGGATCCATTTTTCAAAATATTACTGGAAAAGGAAGTTTATCAGAAACAGATATTTCTAACACTTTACGAGAAATACGCCGCACTTTTTTGGAAGCAGATGTATCACTTGAAGTGGTGCAATCTTTCAGTAAAAGAGTCCAAGAGAAAGCAAAAGGAGAGAAAATTCTCAGAAGCATTCAACCTGGACAAATGGTTATTAAAATTGTCCATGATGAACTAGTTGAAGTGCTCGGAAAGGAGAGTATAGAATTAGACCTCAACGCTCCTTCTCCTCTTGTTATCATGCTCGTTGGTCTACAAGGATCTGGGAAAACCACAACAACTGCTAAAATTGCCTACCACCTAAAGACTTTAAAAAAGAAAAAAATTTTGATGGCTTCTCTTGATGTACACCGTCCAGCCGCACAGGAACAATTGAGATATCTTGGAGAGCAAATTCAAGTGGATACTCTCGAAGTTATCCCAGAACAATCACCTGAAAAAATAGCAATACGTGCCACACAAAGTGCGCGCGATGGTGGTTATGATGCCGTTATTTTAGACACAGCAGGGCGTAATCATATCAATGATTCTCTCATGCAAGAAATAAGTGAAATTAAATCACTAACCAATCCTCATGAAATTTTACTTGTAGCAGACGCTCTAACAGGACAAGATGCTGTTCATCTTGCACGTAATTTTGATAAAATAGTAGACTTAACAGGTATTATTCTCACCCGCATGGATGGTGATGGTCGTGGCGGGGCAGCCTTATCAATGCGCACAGTCACAGGAAAACCCATTAAAGCCATCGGTACAGGAGAAAAAATAAATGATTTAGAAAACTTCTTCCCTGATAGAATTGCCAATAGAATCCTCGGTATGGGCGATGTAGTATCTTTAGTGGAAAAAGCTGCCCGCAATCTAAATGAAAAGCAGGCAGCTTTAACAGCTAAAAAAATTGCCAAAGGGAAATTTGACCTTGAAGACCTAGCAGAACAATTTCGTCAAACACAAAAAATAGGAGGAATCGGTTCTATTTTACGCATGTTACCCGGAATGCCCTCTCTCAAACAAAATATCATGCCTTCCAGCTTTGATGACAAAACCATTAATCATCATATTGCAATTATTGCATCTATGACAAAAGAAGAGCGTGCTAACCCAAGTATTATAAAGCATTCTCGCAAAAAACGCATAGCCGCAGGATCAGGAACTAATGCAGCAAAAATAAACAAGCTTTTGAAATTACATCGTCAAGTAGCAGAGATGATGCATTCTACACAAGGACTTGGTGGCAATGCACTGACTCAGCAAATAATGGGAAGACTCAAAAGTAAAATAGGATTTGGCAAAAATGGAAGATTCCCAGACTTCTAAATCGTTAACCAATTAATCAGGAATATCTATCTCCACTCCATATCAACATTATTTCTTATCAAGAAAAGGTTTTTAGTAAAAGAAACACGCACATGCACAATAGGATTGAATCTAACAAAATAATGTATCGTAGATTGTTATCCTCTGTTAGAAAAAGAGGAAAAAATTTTTCAAAATAATTATTTTTTATACCTATAATAATTACATAAGATATGGTTTTATATTTATATAGTCGTATTTATAACTATTATCCCTGTACTAAACGCTCTAATGTATTGTGATCTTGATGATTTCAAGATAATTATGTATTGGGAATGGCAGTGTGTAAGAATCATGCAGTTCAAGCTATCGCCAAATTAAAATTCATTATTCTAAGGAGAATTATTAATGACATTGAAAATTCGTCTTGCTTGTGGAGGATCCAAAAGTCGTCACCATTATCGCATTGTGGTTGCTAACTCCCGTAGTCCACGTGATGGAAAATTCATCGAAAAACTTGGAACTTGGAATCCAACTTTACCAAAAGAAAATCCGTT
The DNA here is from genome assembly GCF_000590865.3 of Candidatus Liberibacter asiaticus. Taxonomy (NCBI): domain Bacteria; kingdom Pseudomonadati; phylum Pseudomonadota; class Alphaproteobacteria; order Hyphomicrobiales; family Rhizobiaceae; genus Liberibacter; species Candidatus Liberibacter asiaticus. The sequence goes on along the minus strand of NZ_CP010804.2, from coordinate 547,065 downwards.
GAGATTCACAATGAATTTTGAACGCATTCAACATTGGATGAGCAAGGGTGCACAGCCAACAGATCGTATTCTTTTTTTCTTGGATAAAGCAGGGTTGATTAAACGCTCCCCTCAAAATAATCCCAAAAAATCCCAACCTAAAAAGAAAGCACTAGAGCGTCTTGCGTCCAAGAAAAATGCAGATGAACATGCTACCACGTAAGTGTGTTCTAACACTATAATTCAGATAAATGCTTAGATTTTTAGAATATTTGAAACTCCAATTTGATTTAATGTGTGCATACGGTATACGCCATGGTCAAACTTGACAAACTAGTTCTCATGGCTACCATTGGCACTACCCACGGGTTGAATGGCGAAGTGTACATCGATTCATATGCAAATAATCCCATTGATTTAAATCGCTATGTTTTGTATTCAAATGACAATCGAGAACTCAGAATATTAAAGATGTATCGTAAAAACAAGAGATTCATCGCTACGTTTAGTGGAATTGATAATATCCATTCTGCGTCCGAGCTCCGTGATCTAAAACTATATGCTAAACGCCAAGACTTCAAAGATGAAGAATTAGAAGAAGATGAATTCTTCAATACTGATCTAGAAGAAATGGAAACGTTTGATCGCCAAGGTAAGTACTGGGGTCAAGTGTGTGGAGTTTATAATTTTGGTGCCGGGTCCATACTTGAGATCAAAAATACTATGGAGAAAACCTTTTTGATACCCTTTACTAAATTTGCGGTACTGGAGGTCAATTTACAAGAAAACAAAATATTAATTGACCCTATTGCTGCAGGATTAAATAATACGACTATGAAAAATCCGCAATACGACTGTCCGCTAGACTCGGCTGGGAAAAAATCATGACTTTTCATGCGAGTATCCTCACCCTTTATCCAGAAATGTTTCCAGGTCATTTGGAAAAATCCGTAGCAGGGAAAGCACTCGCATGCAACTTATGGTCAATGGATGCAATACAAATACGCAATTTTTCCACGGATCGACACCACAGCGTAGACGATACTCCGGCAGGTGGTGGAGCAGGTATGGTACTTAGAGTAGATATCTTGGGTAAAGCCATTGATCACGCAGTATCTCAATATACGCACGAAGATATTCCCCGAATACTCATGAGTCCTCGCGGTAAAACCTTAACACAAAAGCGCGTACGACAGCTTTCGCAGAAACTTGGCGTCATTATCGTATGTGGACGTTTTGAAGGAATTGATGAACGTATTATTGAGGCACGTGATCTTGAAGAAATTTCTGTAGGAGATTATATACTCTCTGGTGGAGAGCCTGCTGCCCTTATCTTACTTGACGCTGTGGTACGCCTTCTCCCTGGAGTTTTAGGCAATCAACAATCAACGATTCATGAAAGCTTTGAAAACGGATTATTGGAATTCCCTCAGTATACTAGACCACAAATATGGGAAGGATTGGCAATACCTCCTATCCTTAACTCTGGTGATCATGAAAGAATCAAGAAGTGGCGCAAAGAACAATCCTTTGCGTTAACAAAAAAACACAGACCTGATCTTCTTTCAAAGAAAGGTACGCTCAATACACAATAATTTTACAGAAATAAATATGCTAAATTGCGTATTAGAAAATAAATTCGATAAATATCATGATAATTAATGGAGGAAATAAATGAATATAATTGATGAATTAGACCACGAAGAAATGGTTCGAATAGAATCAAAGAGAAGTCTACCTAAATTCTCTCCAGGAGATACTCTATGTGTTAAAACAATTATTACAGAAGGTGATAAAAGTCGAATTCAAGCTTATGAAGGAGTATGTATAGCACGCTCTGGACGCGGAATTAATAAGAATTTTACTGTGCGAAAAATTAGTTATGGAGAAGGTATGAATCGCTTGTTTCCTCTATATTCCCCAATGATACAAGATATTACTGTAATACGTCGCGGAAAAGTCCGTCGTTCCAAGCTATATTATCTACAAGATCTTCGCGGGAAAGCGGCACGTATTAAAGAAAACACTGGAAAACGTGCAAAAGCACTCAATGAGGAAGTACGTAGAGCAGCTCTCCCAGAGAAAGAAATGTCTAAGTAGCATTCTCAATTATTTGAGCAAAGAATTTTTGTGCAGGAATAGAATTTTTGAGTCTCTGACGTCTGTATTGCATCAAAAATATGTTCTTGCATCCGTAAATATATTTTATGGTGATCTTTGCGTAGGCTATTTGATCTTCTCAATGTACGCGAAGAAAATTACAATATTTTTGACAAAGACGAGCATTTACAAAATAGGAAAAAATCCATATGAAACAAGCAGATATTGGAATAATTGGCCTTGGTTCTATGGGATCGAATCTTTCTTTAAATATTCTTGACAAAGGTTTTCGATTAGCCGTCTACAATAAAGATTTTGAATTAACAGATGTTTTTATTAAAAAAATATCTGGATTATCTCAAAAAGTTATCGTCACCAAAAATCTTGAACAAATGGTAGAAGCAGTTTGCAAACCTCGCAAAATACTTATGATGGTAACTGATGGTGATCCTGTCGACCAATTAATAGATAAATTAAAACCACTATTATCTCCTGAAGATATTCTATTAGATGGAGGAAATTCTCATTTTTGCGACACGCAAATACGCTCCTTACAATTAAGCGAAAAGGGAATTTATTTTATCGGAATAGGAGTGTCAGGCGGCGTAAAAGGTGCAAGATCTGGAGCATCACTCATGGTAGGAGGGAATGAAAAAGCGTATAACCGTGTTGAAAATATTCTGTTATCTATATCAGCAAAATATCAAAATAGCCCTTGTTGCGCCTTGCTAGGACCCGATGGATCAGGACATTTTGTCAAAATGATTCATAACGGAATTGAATATGCAAATATGCAATTAATAGCGGATATTTACGGGATTTTAAGGGATAGCCTTAATAAAAATCCCTTAGAAATCAGTCATCTTTTTTCAAAATGGGATACAGGAAAACTCAGTTCATATTTGATAAAAATCACCGCTGAAATACTATCGTCCTCTGATACTATAACTGGCATGCCGATAATTGATGTAATTTGTGACAAAGCATCTCAAAAAGGCACAGGTATCAGATCCATTATTGAAGGACATAAATTATCTTCATCCATGACAATTACGGAAACGGCAATTTTTGCTCGCAACCTTTCTCTATATAGGGACGAGAGTAAGAAAATGCAGTCGTTTTTCAATCCCTCTTCCCATTTTCCTCTCAAATGTTTTGATAGTTTCGTAAAAGATTTGGAAAATGCTCTCTATGCATCTACCATCCTTTCCTTTACACAAGGATTTTGGGTAATAGGAAAGTCGTCAGAAAAATACAGTTGGAGTTTATCACTTGCAACAATAGCGCGTATTTGGCGTGCAGGATGTATTATTCGCTCGCAAATTCTTAATGATATTGTAAAAAGTTTAACAGAAGATCCTAGTAGCACCAATCTTCTCAATATTCCAAGCATTTCAGAAAAAGTGAAAAAAACAATACCTTCATTAAGACGCATCGTAGTCACTTGCACAGAAAATGGATATCCAGTTCCAAGTTTGTCAGCAGCTCTTTCTTATTTTGATACTTTTATACATGATCGCGGAACAGCCAACTTAATACAAGCGCAACGTGACTTTTTTGGTTCCCATGGTTTCGATAGAAAAGACAAAATATCGGAACCTCATGGGCCTTGGCAAAAAGTAAGCACGGAATCCTAAGAACAGTTCTTAGCTATTGAATTAGACATACTCCTCATTAGTTGGAAATAAAGTTCAGGTCCTTCTGCGATCAACATTCCTTCTGGATCAAGAATTGCCGACATAACTCCAGTATCATTTGTTATAGACCTTATTATCTTGGAATCAAATTCTGGACCATAAAATAAACAAGAAATTTTATCCGAAATAATTTTACTTCTAATATTTCGTAAAGATGCAGCACCCATAAAAACCGAATGAGACATAGGAAAGGTAACAATACTAAGATTATAGTGAGATGCAAAATACCGATATGCTTCATGGAAAACTATGATTTTCTTTTTTTCGACTGGTTGCAATATACTATGTAGTTCTTTATCCAATTGGGATAACTGATTCTTAAATTCTTCTTCATTTTTCTCGTAAATTATCTTATTACGAGGATCCTTCTTAATAAGTTCCATAGCAATAACATGAGCGATATATTGAACATTGAGAGGATTCAGCCACAGATGTAAATCATCTGCTTCACTATCGTGAAAGTGGGAATGGTTATCCCGCAATAGAATCCTATGTAAATCAGGAGAATGCGAAAGAGTAACTACGTTGGATTGTTTATTTAAAGAATGCAATGGCTTAACTAAAAAAGATTCCATTTCTGCACCGAGCCAAAAAATAATATCAGCATTCTCCAACATCATCGCCTCTGATATACGTAAGCTATACTCATGAGGCGAACTGGCACCTTTAACAAGCAAAGCAGGAGTACCTATCCCTTGCATAATGCAAGATACTATCGAATGAATAGGCTTAATAGAGACAACCACTTGCAAAGAACCTGCTCTAGCTACACTAGACAATATAAAAAAAAGAAATATAAGTATTATTAAAAAATTTTTCACGATGCGGAACCCTCATTAAGCTGCCACTTTTTGTCGATATCCGAATACTTTTCCCCGTAATAAATGTGATGGAACATAACCGGTCATGTCTAACGCCCTATCTATTACGCCCTTGATCAGCTTGTCTAACACCAGCTTTCATAAAAACGGATATAAGATTTTACAAGACATTAACTTCACTATTAAACCAAATGAAATAGTAACACTAATAGGACCCAATGGTTCTGGAAAATCGACAATTGCCAAGCTTATCACGGGGATAATCAAGCCTACTATAGGCAGCGTAAAACGCCATCCTCAACTGATTGTAGGATATGTTCCACAAAAAGTCACCATAGAAAATACATTACCTCTCAGTTTGATGCGATTCATGACACTTTCCATGCCCTCTTCACGAGATGATGTTTTGCAAATATTAGATAGAGTTAATCTAATAGGAAAATATAATAGAAATATAAAAGATCTTTCAGGAGGAGAATTCCAGCGGGCTCTTCTCGCAAAAGCATTACTGCGCAAACCTAATCTATTAGTTTTAGACGAGCCATTACAAGGCATTGATTTTCCAGGAGAATTATCTTTATATGAATTGATAACATCGGTGCGTCAATCTACTGGTTGCGGAATATTACTCATATCCCATAATTTACATATGGTCATGGCCTCCACAGATACAGTTATATGCCTAAATAATCGTATTTGTTATCAAGGCCCTCCTCAAACCATCAAGGATAACGCAGAATACATCCGCCTCTTTGGAACACGTGCAACAGAAATATTAGCTATTCATAATCACAAACATGATCACTAAAATACAACGGTAATATCAATCCTCTTTCCAACGAACGGAAAGGCATAACAAATGGAATCACATAATGTATAATGAATTCTTCATTCGTGCCCTGTTTTCTGGAATTGGCATAGTTCTCTCTACTGGACCGCTTGGATGCTTTATTATCTGGCAACGCATTGCCTATTTTGGGGATACAATAGCACACTCAGCACTCTTAGGCGTAGCTCTTTCACTGATCTTTCAACTACCACTAACCATATGTATATTCATGATAGCCACTTTAACATCGCTCGTTTTACTACAAATTCAAAAAAATGAAGCTTTATCTTCTGATGCTATTCTTGGGGTTATTACTCATTCAACAATATCTCTTGCCCTTGTCATATTATCTTTTATGAAATGGGTAAATACCGATCTAACTAGTTTCTTGTTTGGTGATATTCTGGCAGTGAACACAACTGATATCTTGCTTATCTGGGGAATAGGATTTTTGAATATTATGATACTATTCAAAATATGGAAACCCCTATTAGCAACCACCGTAAACTATGAACTCGCAAAAGCAGAAGGTATGCAACCGGAAAAAATAAAATTAATCTTTATCATGATAACCTCACTGATGATCTCTGTTTCCATAAAATTCATTGGCATCACACTTATAACATCCCTTTTGATATTACCCACAGTTACAGCGAGACGCTTTTCAACATCTCCTGAAAACATGGCTATATTGGCAACAATCATTGGAATTTTAGGAATAATCATTGGCCTTTATGGATCATTAATTTTTGATACCCCTTCTGGACCATCTATCATCATTACCTCTTTATTCTTATTTATATTAAGCTTTTTCTATAAAAAATAACTGAAATATTTTAAATATTTGCATTTTTATGTTGAATCACATATCCCACCTCTTGTATTTCAAACCTCTATTAAATAGGATAGCCAAGCGCCTTATACAGAAATTGGTTATAAATTTTTAGAGGGAATCTAAATGACAAATACAAGAGATAGAGTTCTTAACGAGCTCATGAATATGGAGTATGTGGCACAGTACCATTACATGCAAGCAGCCGCTTGGGCTGCATCTCATAATCTTGATGGGTGTTGTAATTTCCTATTGAAACATGCAATGGAAGAACACTCTCACGTCATAAGGATATTCAAACATTTAACAGATTTAGGTGTAGAAGCAAAGTTCTCTAGCATTGAAGCGCCTGTGATTAGTGCTAATGACGTCGAAGGACTTTTCTCGTTAATGTACGAGCATGAAAACAAAGTAACAATTGCATACGATGATGCTATCGAAACTATCCTAGCAGAAAAGGACCATCAAACCTTCCAGTTCTTGCAATGGTTTGTGAAAGAGCAGCATGAAGAAATGGCTTTATTCCGTCGGATACTGGATAAAATTAGATTAATAGGATCTGGCCCTCATTCTCGCTATATGTTCGATCTGGAAATAGAAAAAATTGCAAACAAAAGTTGATTGTTTAAATTTTTCGTGCGTTCAGTATACTTTATATCCCTCCTTCCTCTTTTTTTTTAAATAACAAGGAATGTCGTGTACATAGAAACGACATGGGGGGATTTTCCTGCAATTGGATCTGTCTTTTAGTGATCTTTCATAGTATCAATGATACTCAATATTGCCGGACCGATAATGACAAGAATTAAAACAGGCAGGAAGAATATAATCATGGGAACAGTGAGTTTAGGCCCTAATGAGGCGGCCTTCTTTTCCGCTTCCATCAAACGTTCTGATCTTGTTTCCGATACCAGAACCCGCAAAGAATCACCTATTGACGTTCCATAGCGATCAGATTGGATCAAAGCCTGTGTCGCATTTCTCACGCAATCCATTTGAGTGCGATTATAAAAGTTTTCGAATGCCACCTGTCTGTTAGGAAGAAATGAAAGCTCCGCTATAGTCAACAGCATTTCTTCAGAAAGCGGAACTGATTGTCCCCCTATATCTTCTGCAACACGACGAAGAGCTTGATCTATCGAAATCCCCGATTCAACACATATCAACAATAAATCAAGAGCATCTGGCCAAGCTCGTTTTATAGAAGACTGTCTTTTTTGAACTAGATTAGAAATCCATACACTCGGAGCACAAAATCCAACATATCCTATCAGGATGACAGCCCCCACACGAAGTTGAAAAGGATATTCAAGAAGTTTATCATAACCGAATATCCATATTATTCCTAAAATAAGAAAAATAATTGGAACAACCAAGCGCACGACCAATAAAATATTCAACGAATATTCTGATCGAAAACCAGCAGCACGCAACTTATTTACTATATTTTCATCTACTAGAATAGCTTTCAAATTAAGCTTTTTCACAAAGTTTCGCAAAGACTTGCTATCACGAGTACGTAATCGAGAACTGGCAGAATCCTTCTGTAAACTCGTAATTTGTTGTTTACGTAAAATTTCCCTTTCAACAGCAACAGATTTCATGCGTTTTTCTAGTTCACCACTACCTAAAGATGGAATAACCACTGCATAAATCAACGAAAAAATCGAAACCGCAGTTGTTATAGCAACAGCAAGTTCGGTGGCATCAAACAGATCAAAAAAGTAATGAGGCATTTCAAATCCTATAGATCAAACATCAAAGTTAATCATAAGCCGCATAACCATAATACCTATCAACATGAAAGCAGCTGCTACTCCTAAAAGCATATGTCCTCTAGGATCATTAATAAGCACATTCATATATCCTGGAGATGTGAAATACACAAGAGTGGACACACAAAAAGGCAAAGATCCTATGATCCATGCTGAGGCTTTCGCCTCCATAGAAAGAGCTTGAACTTTGGCTTTCATATTTTTTCTATCACGCAAGATTCTCGATAAATTAGCCAAAGCTTCTGAGAGATTACCTCCTAATTGAGACTGAACAGAAATAACTGTTGAAAAAAAAGAAACTTCTTGAAGTGGCATATAGCGAACCATACGAGAGATACTTTCAGAAAGACTCAATCCTAAATGTTGTGTTTCAATAACGCGACGGAACTCTGATCGAACAGGATCAGAAGACTGACCAACAATAACAGCAACAGCATCCGAGACCGGCAATCCGGCACGCACCGATCGGACAATAATATCTAGAGCATTGGGAAAATCATCTAAAAATTTAGCTGTTCTTTTCTTTATTAAATGTTTCAAAAAAAAACGCGGGAAAACTAGCGCAGATGACACAGATACACATAAAAAAGTAAAAAAACTACTTGATAGAGTTAACGATAAAACACCGCATATAAACCCTATAACACAACTACCAATGTAATAATGTTGCTTTGAAATAGGAAGACCTGAACAAGATATCAAAGAATCTATACTCTTGGTATTACCGATCTTTGCCTTGTGATTCAGCTCTATCTTTTGTATTGCTTCCCGCAATTCTTTACGCCGTTTTGTATTAGCAGTAGGAATGACTCTATCAGCCCTTACAACCTTTGCATTATCCTGTGACTTAGAATCACCTGGATTTATCACGTTATAGAATATTGCATATAAAAAACAGAATACTGAAACAGTAATCAATCCCACTAAAAACCAACTATTTACATCAAACATCATCAACCTCTCTACAATGCACGACTCTGTTTCTCCAGAGATTGAAGAACTTCCGCTAAATTCTTTTCCTCTCCATATTGAGCTGCTCTATTCCAAAATCGTGGACGAGAAACACCAGTGCTAATATGCTGGCCTATTAATTTCCCCGTTTCATCTTCTCCCATAACCTCATATTTAAGCAGATCTTGAGTAATGATCACATTCCCTTCCATCCCAACAATTTCACAAATATTCGTAATCCTTCTAGAACCATCTCGCAAACGCTGTGTCTGGACGATTACATCCAAAGAAGAAGTTATAATTTCTCTCACCATTTGAGATGGCAAAGTAAATCCTCCCATGGCAATCATTGCTTCCATCCTACCAAAGCTCTCACGAGCATTGTTAGCGTGAATAGTTCCCATAGACCCATCATGCCCTGTATTCATTGCTTGCAATAGATCCAATACTTCTGGACCACGCACCTCTCCTAAAATGATACGTTCAGGACGCATACGCAAACAGTTCTTTACCAAATCACGCATGGTTATTTCTCCCTCACCTTCAATATTAGGAGGTCGTGTTTCCAAACGGACTACATGTGGCTGTTGAAGCTGAAGTTCTGCTGTATCCTCACAGGTAACTATACGTTCATCTTTATCTATATAACGAGTCAAACAATTGAGTAGTGTTGTTTTCCCAGAACCAGTTCCACCTGAAATCAAAACATTACACCTGATACGCCCTATGATTTGCAATAACCTTGCACCTTCAGCAGTCACAGCACCAAAGCTAACAAGATGATCTAAGGTAAGCTTGTCTTTTTTAAATTTACGAATAGTTAAAGTAGGTCCATCAAGAGCAAGAGGAGGAATAATGACATTTACACGGGAACCATCCAATAAACGAGCATCACATATAGGACTTGATTCATCCACACGCCGACCAACTTGATTTACAATACGCTGACATACCGAAAGAAGCTGCTCATTATCTCGAAAATTAATACCCGTTTCAACAGTTTTCCCATTAACTTCAATAAACACTTTATTTGAACCATTGACCATGATATCTGCAATATCATCTCGTGCGATAAGAGGCTGAAGCGGACCATATCCCAGAATATCATTACAAAGGTCCTCAAAGAGATCTAACTGCTCATCAAGCGACATGGTTATCTTTTTAACAGAAACAATCTCATTCATGAGAGTCGCTATTTCGTCCCTTGCCGATTGCGAATCGTATTGAGAAAGTTGAGTTATATCTATCATTTCAATCAAAGTTGTAAAGATAGTCGACTTAACTTCATAATAATGAGGAGTGCGATTCACAAAATTACCAATCTCACCTTCTGCAGAAGGTGACGATGATTGCAAATTTTGTTTTTGAATATTACTCGAGCTCACAACTACTTCTTGTGGTAAAGGATTATTATCTTCCCTCTTTACTGAGCCCATCAATTTCTTATCACGTCTTCCGAACATAGATGCATCCTATTATGAAAAGCACTTCATATTGAAAATTTTCTTGATCTTTGTATACATAGCACTTTGAGGTTTCGATACTGTTACCCGACCCATGAGAACGCGTGAAAAATCTACTAATAAATTCGCAATAGCAGATTTAGGATCGACTTCATGGATCATTTTACCTGAATTAGCTGACATACCAAACACAGCACCATCAAAAGGAATAATAGCAGAAGGAGTTATCCCTAATGGCGCACAAAAATCACTAATAGAAATTTCAGGTTTTTTAGGGGTCTTTACTTGATTCAGAACAAGATAAGGAGGTTTATCTGCCGGTCTCAACTTTTTCAAAACATCGATTAAATTTTTAGAATTTCGCAAACCAGCAAGGTCTAGCGAAGTGGTAATCACTACTTTATCACTTAGAGTAAGAACCTCCTGAGTCCAAGAATTCCAAACATGAGGAACATCAAGAATAACCAATGGAAAAATCTGTTCCAATATATCAAGTACTGGAACGATCATTTTTTCATCAAAATCATAAGTACGACTTAACATAGCTGGAGCCGTCAAAATTGAAAGATTCTCTGCATAAAACACAGGTAACCGACTAACAAACGCTTTATCAATTCTACCAACAGGATAAATAGCATCGGAAATACTATTTATAGGATCTTTATCAAAATTAATATTAGCAGTTCCATATGGAAGATCTAGATCTGCTAAAAGAGTTTCCATTGCAAAAACAGAAGCAATGCTAAACGCACAATTATGCGCTATAGTTGAAGAACCCACCCCTCCTCTAGATCCTATAAAAGATATAGAACAACCAGATGATCCTTTTCCTTCTTCTTGAGGAGTAAAAATTGCGCTAATGGAATTAATAATATCAGCAACAGATAAAGGTTCAATTAAATATTCAGATACGTGATTAGAAATTAATGCACGATAAAGCGATACATCATTCGTATCCCCTATCACAATCACTTTTGTGCCAGAATCACAAACCTCAGCCAAAGGTTCTAATGCAGATAGGACTTCCCTAGAATCCACTTTAGTTTGAACAATAATAAGATCAGGCGTAGAAGAATCAGAAAAGCAACTCACTGCTTCTGCAATCGATCCTCTAGTAATCCTCATATTAACCTGGCTCATCCGAGGATCAATTTTAGATCTTTCTACTACAGAATAGAGGGTATCAGTTACACAAAAAACATGAACAGATATACGTGGCAAAGAACACATGGACTCAGAGAGATTATCCTCATTCTCTAGAAAATCTGAATTATGTCCATCATATCCAATATTCATGCGCTTCTTTTCCCCTATCTAAGACATTCAATACCACTATTATTTGTTATTTTGACTATTGACGATATCGCTGAATAGATTTATCACGTTGCTCAGCATCAGGAGGCGTAACCATGCGCGGAGAAAATAAATCCAAAGGATTCACTACCTGTGCTGCTAAATTATTCTGATATGCACATCCATAATTAGTCCAATTACGATTTCCTTTAGCGTTACCTAACATGTCTTCTGGCCAGAAGCCACATTTCCCAGCACTAGGCTTACTTGCAAAATAACTAAGCCGAATAGTATCCACATCCATTCCATAATCAGCATCGTATATTCTTTCAGAGATAGACGAAACTGGAATCCCACTAGAAATGATAATTTTACGTATATCTTTGACAGCACGCCGTATAGAAGCAGAAGACACCGTCGGACTTGGAATCAATAGAAAAAGAACACTCGCACTATCATTTTTGTATTTCTCTAAAAATCCACGTATCGTATCATGAATAGGATATTTTATCTCTCCTCTGCCTGCTAATAACGGTATGTCTACAATTTGCTCTACTTTTCTCATCAAAATTGGATATCTATCACGGTAATCACTTCCCTCATCATAATAAGCCAATGCACTTGTTCCATAAAACAATAGGAGAAAAAACAACTGTCCCAGCATAAGGGTTCTCAAAAAAAAATTTTTCCAGAATATTGTCTTTAAACAGCTTATTAAGCTTCTCATATTAGCTAGCCCCTTGAAACACACACCTCCGAATAAAATTGTTATCATATATTCCACCATCATTTATAAATAAAACCAATTGCACCTTTATAATTCTGTCCTTCAACCTCTGATGCTTCCTTAGGCCCATAAATTTTATTAACCCGATTAAAGAAAAATGCCTTAGCATCATCTTCAACACTATAATGGTCATCTGGACGACTTAAATCTCTCATTGCAACAGGCTTAACAAGGAAAGGAGTCGCGGCAATAAATATTTCTGTCTCCTCCCTATTAAAACGACTATTCCTAAACAAAGCTCCGAGAATCGGTATTTTAGACAATAATGGAATCCCTTCCTTGAGTTGCTGTATATCATCTTTCAATAACCCCGCCAAAACTATTGTACCCCCAGATGGCAATTCAACAGTAGTATCCGCCTTACGCACACGATATGATGGCATATCACCTGCATTGACTCCGATTACTGGCTCTGAAACCTCTGTTTGAATACGCAATCCAATCCGTCCCGGAGAGAGAACAGTCGGAGTAAAATGTAAAACAACACCATAATCATGAGTGGTAACACTAGTCGCACCTGTAGAACTACTCACAGTTTTGTACAAATGTTGTCCACCAGATGTAAAACTAGCACTTTGACCTGAAATAGCCGTCAAAGTTGGCTCTGCTAAAGTGCGAATAGCAGTTGCTCTCTCCAAAGCATGCAAAACAGTCTCAAAAGAAAATCGATCAAGAACACCCTTCACAGAGAAATCACCTCCTTCAGAAACAAACTTACCTCCAAAATCAGCTGCAAAACTTTTCGAAGGACCAGAAGAAGAGCCCGTGATACTATGTTGGAATCCTATTTGTTTTAATATGTCTCGCCTTACTTCTGCGATGGTCACTTTAAGGGTTACTTGATCTTCGCCTGCGATATTCAACAGATTCATCACTTTTTTACTAGAAGAATTCGCATACTGATTTCTGCCACTTTGTGAAAGGAAAGTCTCTGACAGCTCAACAGCCCGCTGCGAATCCTGAATAGTACGCACCATCCCATGTAAAACAACAGTATCAGATACCATTTCAACACGGATGTTTGAATCAGCTATGAAACGTCGTAAAGTCATTTCAAGATGAGCAATATCGCGTTCGATTAAAATATCAAGATTCAACATTTGCTTACCATCATGCCCAATCAAGATGACATTCGCCTGACCTACATTCTTTCCAAAAAGATACATAGTTCTCGGAGAATGCACAACAACATCTGCCTTAGTTGGATCGGATACCAGAACATCTTGCACATCAACGGGTACTTGTAAAATAATTACCTTATTTAAACCAATACTGATCTTCTTACCTTTACCTATTTCCACATCACTGATATTAATAACAGCAGCATTTGCCTCTTTAATTGGTGGTAACTTTGCTACTGAAGGATTCGAACTGAAAAGAAAAATACTCATCATCGTAAAGAAAGTGCGTTGCAAATACCTCATTATGATATTCCCTCTCCATCCTTATTCACAATAACACCTGCTTTGATAATTTGGATTTCTTTACCTTCTTCTTGAACATCCCAAACATCAGAATCCTCTGAACTAGAAGGATTTAAATCCGCTATAGATCGCAATACTAGTGATAACTTAGCTACCGATTGTGCCGCAACTAGCGCCTTTGCTTGCATAGGCGTCAACTCTAATGTAGCAGTACTCCCGACTAATACCCGTTCATCCGAATCTATATTGTGATCTATTGCAATAACACGTATGTTGCTGAGAACCACTGTCACCGTCGGTTTTCTTTCAGAAAGAGAACGCACCATTACAACATCTACATGATCGTTAGGCTTAATCATGCCTCCAACTGCACTAGAAATCGAAATGTCCATCGTAGCAGCACGCTTACCCTTTGGAAGAAGAGACGACAGTCCACCATTCCCGCGATCCACCAACTTCTCAAGACGAATGGGATCCCCTTTCAAAATGGGAACTCGTACTAACACCCCATCTAATTCTTGCATAGCATTGGGTTGATGGACATCATCAATAAAACCATCAAATACATTCTCTTCAGGGAAAGCAACCCATTCTAAAATATTAGGAGTCACCACCATCCCTACCGCTAGATCGCCCTTAGAAATCAATACGTTAATAAACTTAGCTGGATTCTCAGTTATAACCTCTTCTGTCTGAACATGATGGGGAGATACAAGGCGCATCGCTATAATACCTGCCACAAGCGCAAAGACTCCCGAAACCACTATTCCCATCAGTCGAGTTAATTTCATTTTTTTTCCTATAAAAATTTAAAAATAGTAAATATAATTAATAAAGAACAATCATCTGAATAACATAAAGATCATATTTAATAGTATCAATAAGGTTAAAAAACGCCAAAATTACGCAGAAAGGCCCATTAAAGCAACTTTAAACAAGTATGAATCCGGATAACTAATTAATCCTCCCATAGATATTGCAATACCATAAGGAATTTTGTTTTTCATAAGAAAACTTTTCGGAACAAACATTCCAAATATAGGAATATGATTAGTAATCATCCTGACAGTTAAAATAAAGACAGATAATATTCCGCCTAAAATAGCAACAAAAAATAAAAAACTTAAAAAAGAGGGCGTCCAACCAAACCATACAGCCGTTGACGTCAATAATTTTACATCCCCTCCACCCATAATATTAAACGCAAAAAAACAAAAACAAATGATAAAAACAATCAAACCAACCAATAAATGTAAAGCTATTAACTCATAATCCATACCCAAAAGAAAAGCAGTCAACAAAAAAGAACCAAGCATGACAATCGAAACTCTATTAGGTATCATTGCAGAGAAAAGATCAGATAATGCAGCAAAAACCAAACAAAAAGGAGGTATAAGAAATACAGCAGAAAAGACCATTTTACTCTCTTTCATAGATTCTACTTCTTAGAGCACAATTATGCATAAGAATAGAAGAACCCTAAGCCTTTAACAAGAAACTACTGATTAGCATTCATAAAGATGCCAATCAAATCCTGCCGAAACTCACAAAACGTTGATAACTGACTGACTGACTGACTGACTGACTGTATATAACCCAATAATAACTTTCAAGCGAATAGATTCCCTGAGAATAAATGATTGTTTGTAATCGTGAATTCTGCTGTCATGGTAATTCATCAACAATCGCATAAAAATATCTTTTAATTCAAAAAAACAACACATCACTCGCATAACATTAACATCCGATGCAAGCTTCGCCTCTTTCTATATTATCAAGTTCCATTAAAATAATTCCTTTAGATGTATCCTTTTAAATTCAAAAAAAAAATTTATAGTCCTAAAGATTGACAATCCATAAACTAAGGCATTTTTCTTAACGGATCGTTTCTTCACGAGCTTTTATTTGGCTTAACATAGGATTTTTTATTCTTAGCAGGGGATTGGATTCTCTTCGGAGACTTCTTAGAAGATTTAGTCTTCACAGGAATAGAAGTTGGCTTAGCAGGAGGTTGGAGTCTTGTAGAAGGATTCGAAGATTCAGGCTGCATAGGAACAGAACCTGGCTTAGTAGGAGGAACATCCCCCTTATCTAATTCCGTTGAGATCGTCTGGTAAACACCTTTCATCCTATCTCCAAGCGTACTAACAGCGCTAATAATAGCCACAGAAACAAGAGAAGCAAGCAAACCATACTCAATAGCCGTTGCACCCGAACCATTTTTTAAAATTTTTTTTATAATATTCATTTTCATAAAAATCATTCCTGAATTAGAGTAAAATTACCCAAGGAAAATATTATATACCTCGGAATATAAAAATATAGTTTTTATACTATAATATCATTCAAATAATTGCAAAATAATCAAAATAACATGTAGAATTAGAACCGAAAAACAAGATTAAGAATTACCGATAAAATAAAGATAATAGAAAACGTTATTTGACCAATGCTATTGGAATATCTCTAAAAAAAGCACTGATCGATTTCTCTCTAATATCTGCCCATAAAAAAATAATGGCTATAACAGCAAAAGAACTCAGCAAAAGAATCTCGATAAGTCGTTGCATTAACGCATAACTTATTGTTCTTTGATC
Organism: Candidatus Liberibacter asiaticus; assembly: GCF_000590865.3. Lineage (NCBI taxonomy): Bacteria > Pseudomonadati > Pseudomonadota > Alphaproteobacteria > Hyphomicrobiales > Rhizobiaceae > Liberibacter > Candidatus Liberibacter asiaticus. The sequence continues at coordinate 530,517 of NZ_CP010804.2, read as the reverse complement.
AAAACAAGATGATGGGATAAATATTAAAATAAACATCAAATAAAGTATACATATACGTTAGAACTTTAAATTATTCAGAATACAAGCACAATAAAGTTCAATGATTCAAATCAGATATAAAATGGCAAAAACCCAAACAACCGCTAGTAATTCCTATGATTGTTACAATTGTTTGGGTATTGCTGTTAAATATCCATCTTGATTATGATTCTGGTCATGATTTTGGATTTAGCTTACTTGAAATATCCGCAAAAACTGCTGTCAACTTACCGCCAAGCGTGGTAACGGAAGCGATAATGGCTACAGCAATAAGAGAAGCAAGCAAACCATATTCAATAGCCGTTGCACCTGACTCGTCTTGTAAAAAATTCTTCACAATATGCATTTTCATAAAAATAATTCCTAAAATAAAATAAAATAAAACTACTTAAAAAACCTTTTAATATGCCGCAACATATCAGAAAATAATCTATATGCGACATTAGTATTACAATACCAAATTTAGGCTTTTATTCCTTTTTCGATATCTTCGAAAACTTTGCTCAACTTACCGCCAAGCGTGGTAACGGAAGCGATAATGGCTACAGCAATAAGAGAAGCAAGCAAACCATATTCAATAGCCGTTGCACCTGACTCGTCTTTTAAAAAATCTTTTACAATATTCATTTTCATACAAATAATTCCTGAACTAAAATAAAACTACTCAAGGAACCTTTACTAATATGCTAAACATATTACAACGGAATCCACGTCCGATGTTAGTCTTAAAAATATTGCGAAATAAGCAACATAATATGTATAATTAATGCGATATGCAAAAATATGTTGTAGGATCGACTTATCTGTTGGCTGTAGCTGTTCAAAATAAAGGTAAGTACTGTACCAGCGTCACCATAATCCTACCAAGAACACTGCCCAAATATTTCTTTAGAATTCCCCTATAAAAAGGCATACTTAATAGGCTATCACACGTCTAACTCATCGTTTTTTCTCTAACTATAACGACGAAAAACGGTTTTCTAAAACTGCAAATCAAGCAAAAGCATGCAATGTACACATGTCTTCAAATTGTTCATAAAACAGTAAGATAAAGTTTAAGTTATTCAAATAAACCTAAAATGGTAAAAAACAAAAACAACCGTTAGTAATTCCTATGACTGTTACAATTATTTGGGTATTATTGATGCTCAAGCGGTTGAATAAAATCACTCAAGGAACCTTTACTAATATGCCAAACATATCAGAAAGGAACCCATACGCGATATTAATATTAAAACACCAACTTTAGCTGATAACAGAGGGGAGTGATTACCCTATAGTAGTCTAGGAAGCAGCTGGAGAAGTCGTAACTATTGCCTTATCGATAGCTTCGAAAGCCTTTTTCAACTTGCCGCCAAGCGTGGTAACGGAAGTGATAATAACTACAGCAATAAGAGAAACAAGCAAACCATATTCAATGGCTGTTGCACCCGACTCGTCCTGCAAAAAATTCTTCACAATATGCATTTTCATAAAAATAATTCCTAAATTAAATTAAATTAAATTAAATTAACAAACCCCTTAATATGCGGAAACATATCAGTAAAGGGATTTATAGGCGATATTAACATTAAAATAATCCTAAAACAATCAAGATAATACGTGGGATTAATGCAAAATGTATTGTAGAGTCACTGTCAGAAGGACTGAACCATCAATTGTGGCTATTCAAAATAAGAGTAAATGCTGTTAACCAGCGTCGCTATAATCCTGCCAAAAGCACTGCCCGCTTCAACAAAAGCTCAGCAGAGCATACTTGATAGACTTTGCTTGCATTAAAAGTGTAATTATTCAAATTGACTATAAAATGGCGAAACCTCAAACAGCCGCCAATAATTCAAATTCCTATCACTATTGCAATTATTCTGAGATTATTGACACTTAGACTGGTTGAGCACTGGCCTTTAGAAAGTACCGTTGAAACCGTGGTGAAAATTATTTCAACTTACCGCTACCGCCAAGCGCGACAACAAAGCCGATAATAGCTACAACAACAGGGCAACAAGCAAAACATATTCAGTAGCCGCCACACCCGAATCGTAATCAAGATTATTTACAGTTTGCGACAATAAAAAGTCTAGATGAATATGATATGCAAAGATATATTGCCAATAATTAAAAGAATTATCAAGGCAATGACAACGATATTTCCCGTCACCTAAACCCTAGGCGACTGCCGATAACTTCTATTACCCGCAATCGCCTAGATATTCTAGGCTTTCAAATATTCTTCTTATTATGTTCTACCATAACCAATACCAGTATTATATCTCGATCTCGGAGGCATCTCCGTAGACGTAGGCGTCACTGGTCTCGTAACCGGAGGCTTAGTTGTTTGGTGAGACATCTGGTTTGCGACTTCTTCAAAAGCTCCCTTTAACGAACCTCCAAGCTTTGTAACGGCGGCAATAATAGCTACAGCAATAAGAGCAGCCATCATACCATATTCATATAGCCGCTGCACCCGACTCGTCTTTTAATAATTTATTCATACAATTGATCATAGCTTTAACTCCTTAAATTAAAGACGCAAAAAGATCAAAAGCCATAAAATATACTCTTGACAAACATAGGGCTGTTAATTACTTAGTCTGATGACAATGCGACATTGGAATTTAGCAAAACAATCCTTATCATTTTCGAACCAGATGCAGAGTACTGTTAAAAAATAGAACGGGTTAGACGTATCTATTATTGTGTTCACAACATCCTTGAGAAAACTAAGGATTGTTTGCCATCTCTCGCTCGACTTACTAGTCGAAAGTCTAAAATACCTTTAATTATTTTGCAGACTTCGCGTTAGATATCCGGTTTGCGGCTTCTTCAAAAACTCCCTTTAACGAACCTCCAAGCATTGTAACGGCGGCAATAATAGCTACAGCAATAAGAGCAACCATCATACCATATTCAATAGCCGCTGCACCCGACTCGTCTTTTAATAATTTATTCATACAATTGATCATAGCTTTAACTCCTTAAATTAAAGACGCAAAAAGATCAAAAGCCATAAAATACACCCTTAACAAACATAGGGCTATTAATTACTTAGGCTGATGACAATGCGACATTGGAATTTAGCAAAACAATCCTTATCATTTTCGAACCAGATGCAGAGTACTGTTAAAAAATAGAACGGGTTAGACGTATCTATTATTGTGTTTATTGTGTTCACAACATCCTTGAGAAAACCAAGGATTGTTTGCCATCTCTCGCTCAACTTAATAGTCAAAAGTTTAAAATGCCTTAAATTATTATAGTAAAAAATGAAAAATATATTCCATTTTAATAAAATTTGTCGGTACTTCCTTGATATATTAAGAGTAATATTCGTTGCACCTCAATAAGCGATCAGTCTTACATTAACAAAATATGTTGATCAACTTTTCTAGAAAGATAAAAATATTTGCAGAAAAGTATATAACATGATCGCACGGTTTACTACTGTCTGAGTAAATGGTTGGTACTTCGAATACGGCATGGAGTATTACAAATGAATTAATTCGATAACAAATAGACACAAATCAATCACCTCCCAATACCCCTTTGCTAAATGAAAAAAAGCAAGGCTTCCTTTATCCTTCAAGCTTGACTTTGTTCAACTTAATTCAAAATAATCCACATATGTACAGTTAAAAAATAACACTTATTAATAAATCAGCGTATAATATATTGGATGACCGGCAAATCCTCTATAGAATGGTTTCTTGTCAAGAAATTTCAAAAAATTTACTACAATTTAACAAATAAGATTTACAGTTTATACATTTATTTTTATTAAAAATATTACTTACAGGCTAAATTTATGGCACGCACTCAGATCGCATTGGCTTTATCTTTTTTTATGATAACTCATAGTTATTATGCGTTTTCGCAAGATGAAATTAAGAAGAATAATCCTACGTTAGAAAAAAAGCCCATCGTCCTCATGAAGCATGAAATTCAAGAAAAAAAACCCTTGCCGCCTTTACCTCCTTTGCATCGTAAGCGCCAAAGAGAAATTAAAAATGAGACTGTAAGAAAAAAAGGAATCCCAACAACGGCATCTCAAAAAACACCTGAAGATAATAGCAATCGTATCCGTATAGCAGTCGGACAGTCACTTATCTTGCAGTTCGATGTACTCCCTAAGCAAGTAATTGTTGGTGATGATAAAATAGTAGATGTTTTAGCCTTGGAAAAAGAAAAAACCGTAGTCATTACAGGCAAAAATCTTGGATCCACTAACATCATCGTTTTGGGACACAACAATGATATACTCCTTGACACAGAAATAGCTACGTTTGCAAATGAACAAAGTACTGTGCGAGTTTATACTCCAGGAACACTATCTTTCTTATCCTGTACTCCAAGATGCCTACCCTCCTCTCCTCCCGTCAGGTAAAGATCTTAAAAGATAAATCTTTAGTAAATTTTCTTAAGTCTAACCCTGATCATCTACCTGACGCGCTTCTGAAACAAGCATGATAGGCACGCCAGACCGTATTGGATATGCTAGAGATGCTTTTTTTGATAATAGCTCCGTACCTTCCGAAATAAGTGTTAAGTTACCTTTTGTCAAAGGACACACTAAAATCTCTAGCAATTGCGGATCTATATTAAAAATAGTTTCTCTCATTACTAATAAACAATCTATTGCAACCTATTTTCACAATGAGTATACGCGCGAGCAAGTACAATTTTCATAATTGCAATCAAAGTCTGTGCACGAGCTCTAAAATCAGGAGCTTCTAGTAAGGCTTGTTTTTCCTCTTCACTAAAAGGAGAAAGCATCGCAAGTGAATTAACCAATATCTCATTACTAGCTTCCTCAATACTTTCCCAATCGGCATCCAAATTATTCACCGTTAAATAATTGCGAAACACTTCTAACAAAGCGACCCTATCAACACCATCGTTATCATTTCCCGCAAGATCCGATATAAATGGAGCAATATAAAAACAACGCCAAGAGTTTAACTGATAGGCTTCCTCTAGCAATCGGAATCGACAAACACCGATTACAGTCATAATATAATGACCGTCATCTGTTTCCACAAAAGACGTGATACGACCAATACAACCAATTTGAGACAAACCATTATCACTATTCGCAAGAAAACCACTGATTGCTGGCTGAACTAACCCTATTAATCTATCCCCTGCTAATACAGAATCAAACATAGCAATATACCGCCGTTCAAAAACGCTAAAAGAAAAGCGACTGCCCGGCAATAACAACATACCTAAAAGAGGGAAAATCGGCAATAAACACGGTAAGTCTTCACGATTTTTGTATATTGTATTACCAATTTTCATCAATATCACCACTCGTACGTACGCCTATAAAACGTCACATGCTTCTACCATTATTACAAAGACTAGTATAGTTATCTTAACATTTTTATCATAGGAACTCATGATGGACGTATTACTATCAAAATACAAGAACTATCAAAGTCAAAAGCGTTATTGTACAGAGTTAGGGTTATAGGCTGATTTTTTCAAGATACGACGCAACCTTGCAAAAACAATAAACATGATGAGAGATACCTTTTAGTATCAGAAAATATAATGTAACCTATGAAGAAACCAATTTTCCTATTATATTAATCTAGAGAAAAAAGCATAGAACTTTTGATTTTACGAAAGAATTTTAGAAACTCATGATTAAAACACCTTACTATTTGATTGATAAACAAAAACTTTTGAATAACTTAGACACAGCTCTGTATATTCGGAAAAATGCTGGAGTAAAATTACTTCTTGCGCTCAAATGCTTTGCCGCATGGGGAATGTTTGATACGTTGAATCAATACATGGATGGCACAACTTCTTCATCTCTGTATGAAGTTATGCTAGGACATGAAAAATTCGGTGGGGAAACACATGCTTATAATGTCGCCTATAAAGATTGTGAAATTGATGCAGTGCTTTCTAATTGCGATACAATAATTTTTAATACTGTTTCTCAATTAAATAAATTTAAAGACAAGGCACAAAAACTACACAAAAAAATCGGGTTGCGCATTAATCCATCTGTATCTTATTCCAAGTTCATTCTTGCTGATCCCAATCGCCCTTTCAGTCGTCTGGGAGAAAAATGCAAGGACAAGATAGAATCTGAAATCAAAAATGTTAACGGTCTGATGTTCCATAATAATTGTGAGAATAAATCTTTCCTTTGCTTCAGCGCAATGCTAAAAAATATTGAGAAAGAATTTGGTCACTTCATCACCCAAATTGAATGGATTAGTTTAGGTGGGGGAATCCACTTTACCGATAAAGACTATCCCGTAAAGGATTTTTGTCAACGGCTCAAGGAATTCTCGGAAAAATATTCTGTTCAAATCTATCTAGAACCAGGAGAAGCTATCGTAACCAATACCACAACCTTAAACACCACTGTACTTGATATATCCGAAAATATCAAAAACCTAGTGATTGTGGATTCCTCTGTCGAAGCCCACGTACCCGATTATTTACTTTATCAAGAATCAGCAACTATATATCCTAACACAGGCCCTTATACGGCTATGGTATGTGGAAGGTCTTGCCTTGCAGGAGACATATTCGGCGAGTTCCATTTTGAGAAACCCGTCAAAATTGGAGATAGGATATCTTTTGAAGATGTTGCAGGCTATAACATCAATAGAAAGAATTGGTTTAATGGGATAAACATGCCTACAATCGCAGTGAAAAATGTGGATGGTACAATAAAAGCTATACGCGAGTTTTCCTACAATGACTATTATAACAATCTTTCTTGATCAAAAGAAATAAAGAGCATACCTATCACATAATGAGATCTATACATCAATAGAGAAATCCTACAGCTATGAAAAAGAACGTTTTAATTATTGGTGCTGGAGGCGTTGCACACGTCGTGGCACATAAATGTGCTCAAAACAATGATATTCTTGGAGATATCAATATAGCATCGCGCACACTCCAAAAGTGTTCAAAAATAATTGATAGCATCTACAAAAAAAAATCACTGAAAATTGATGGTAAGCTTGCAATACACCAAGTAGATGCTTTAAATATTAAAGCGGTAGTAGAATTAATTAAAAAGACAAATTCTCAAATTATTATCAATGTTGGCTCATCTTTTCTCAACATGTCGGTGTTACGCGCCTGCATTGACTCAAATGTAGCATATATCGATACTGCTATTCACGAATCTCCCCTTAAAATATGCGAATCTCCTCCGTGGTACAACAATTACGAATGGAGTTTGCTCGATGAATGTCGCACAAAATCTATTACTGCTATCTTAGGCGCAGGCTTTGATCCAGGAGTAGTCAATGCTTTCGCTCGCTTAGCACAAGATGAGTACTTCGATAAAATAACAGACATTGATATCATAGACGTTAATGCTGGAAAACATGATAAATATTTTGCAACAAATTTCGATGCAGAGATCAATTTACGCGAGTTTACAGGAGTGGTTTATAGTTGGCAAAAAAACCAATGGTGCGTCAACAAAATGTTTGAAATCAGTAGAACATATGACCTCCCTACCGTTGGACAACATAAAGTTTATTTAAGTGGGCACGATGAAATCCATTCCTTATTTAAAAACATACAAGGCGCCGATATACGATTCTGGATGGGATTCAGCGACCATTATATCAATGTATTCACAGTATTAAAAAATATTGGACTTCTATCGGAACAACCTATAAGAACAGCAGAAAACATAGAAATAGCACCTTTAAAGATAGTAAAAGCTGTATTACCCGATCCTTCTTCGTTGGCACCAAATTATCAGGGAAAAACCTGTATCGGCTGCCTTATTAATGGGATATATCACGGAGAAACAAGAGAGATATTTCTGTATAATATTTGCGATCATCAAAATGCATATCAAGAAATAGCCAGCCAAGGAATATCCTACACCGCTGGAACCCCCCCTGTCGCAACAGCTATTTTAATAGCACAAGGCATCTGGGACATTGGAAAAATGGTGAATATCGAAGAACTCCCTCCGAAACCATTCCTCGGCACTCTCCAAAGAATGGGGCTTGCTACATCGCTCCGCACAAATCACAAAGAACACCAGTTACAATTTGATGAAAAGCTCATTAATCAATAGTTTTTTTTAAACCGTCATAAAAAATATAAAAAGATATTAGGAATAAAACCTTTTTCCTACTACATTAAAGTTGGATTTTTATATAACAGGGGTTTTTATACCGTGATAACGCTTTTTAAAGTAACAACATGACTTCTAAACGCATATTATCGCAAGAGCAAATCTTAACCATTGCTCTCTTTTACGCAGATTCTGGAGTCTATTGGGTTTTTGACGAACCTAATAACGAAGCAACATACGAATCACAAAGAAAAGAAAAATCCATTGATTCTGCCATACAACCAATAACAAATATTCGTCATATACACTCTCCATTGGTACAACAAGCTGATTCAATCGCTCAAAAAGCTTGTTCATTACATGAACTCAAATCACTACTGCGTTCTTTTCATGACTGTCATCTCTGTAGCACATCTCTTTCTACTATTTGTGCCACTCAAACAGAAGGACAGGACCTCATGATTATAGGCTATACACCTAGCGATAGTGATAATATTAGCGGAAAACCTTTTTCAGGAAAGACAGGAAATATGTTAGACAAAATGCTCCAATCTATCGAAATTATGAGAACACAAATTCATATATCCATGATTTCTCCATGGCATCCTCCAGGGAATAGGAATCTATCTAATATAGAAATGGAGATATGTCGCCCTATTATAATGAGACAAATTGAACTTATCTCACCCAAAATACTCTTGTTCATCGGGAATAAGACGAAAAACTTCTTTTTCAACAACGATGCTCAGAAAACCTATCAAAATCTTGGGAAATGGAGTAATCTCTGCACCCCTCATAGTATCATTCCAACATTAGCTACAGTGCATCCTCAAGAACTGATTCAATATCCCCTTATTAAGAAAAATACCTGGCACGCTTTGATAACCCTCAAAAAAGCCTTGAAAAACTTATAGTGATCGAACCACCTCTCTGAAGTACAATGCAATTTATGCATTGCTGTTATTCATTAATATCACTTCTTTTCCAGTATTATTTATGTATTATATACGCGTGTTCTTTTTTAATATCCTAAGGGGTATTTATCCGAAGTTCGCTCCAAGAAATTTCATAAATTATTTTTATAATAAATTTTTATATATTTTTTCATCGCGCATAAGGATACCTTACAAGGTGTCCTTATATTTCGCAGTCAACGAGCGTGCTACCTTTAAGCAAGGGGAATATGTAGCGTCTCCCCCATTACTGCTCGTCTTATGTCTTCATTTTAATATTTTCTACCTTGAACAGGATACATTCAATAAGTATTTATCGGATAGTATGCCATTCTTAAATAATTCATAATGCAAAAAACACTACAAATTTTTCTTAGAATGCAAACCTATCCCCTAAATATAAACGTCGTACATCTTGATTATCAATAATCTCTTGTACCGTACCATGCGCTAGAACTCCACCTGCGTGAATTATATAGGCACGATCAATCAAGGTTAATATCTCATGCACATTATGATCTGTTATCAGAATACCAATCCCACGAGAAGCTAAATCTCGAATGAGAACGTGTATATCAGAGATAGCAACAGGATCTACTCCAGCAAATGGCTCATCAAGTAAAATGTAAGAAGGAAAACTCACGAGAGAACGAGCTATTTCCAAACGTCTTCGTTGTCCCCCAGATAATAATGGTGCCAATACATGACGCCACTTCGTAATATTAAACTCTTTCAAAAGAGAATCCAATTTTTCATGACGCTTCTTTTTATCTTTTTCATATACTTCTAAAACTGCAAGAATATTTTCTTCAACGGTTAGCCCTCGAAAAATTGAAGCTTCCTGTGGCAAATAACTAATCCCAAGGCGAGCCCGCCTATACATAGGCATTTTTGTTATATCATTCCCATCAATTTTAATTGAACCACTATCCGCGCAAATCAAACCTGTCATCATATAAAAAAAAGTCGTCTTTCCCGCCCCATTAGGACCAAGCAATCCCACTATTTCACCTGGTTTAACGTATAAATCCACACCTTTAACTACATACACTGAATTATATTTTTTCGTTAAAGAACAAGCAGATAAAAGACTGTCTTTAGAAGCTCTATTCTCCTGAAACTCTGGCATCTCAATACCTAAGTAATTTCTAATCGATTTCATGGACGCCCGTCATAACGTATTATAGATTGTACCTGGTCAGATTCACATCCTTGCAAACTAGCAAAACTCGTATCTATATTTACAATCAACTTACAACCTAAAAATGTATTGAGCTTTTCTTTTAATATCACTTTATCTGCACGATCTCCGTTCAAAACCAAGATTCTCTTTTGGAAATCAACATAACCATTGCTAGCTATGACATTAATTTCTCCTGATTGTATAAAGATATTCCTCTCTACATCCATGCGATTAATTTTATTGCTAACATCACGATTCGTATTATTATAATCGATTGTCATTTTGTCGGCTTGTAAGGAAAAATCCTCTTGAGTCATGAATACATTCCCCTTAAAAAAAGCCTTTTGAACCGCATCCTTAACCTCCAACATATCGGCCTTGATATGAATTTTTTCATTCCCCAACACTTTAAACCTTGTCATATAAGAAGCTGCTGCTTGAGATAAGTCAGCTTTTAATAAAACAAATACCAAGGCTAATAGATGTATGTATAGATGTATACTATTCAAAAAAGCACTCATCAAAACTCAAAAGGAAATATTTTCATGCCTTAATTCTCTTTTTTTTGCAATACTCCAGGATTCACCACTACAGATACTTGTCCTGCAAAAACAGCACTTCTACTGCTATTTTCTATTCTAGCAAAATTTGCGGAAAGTACAAAATCCGAATGTGTAATTATCACAGGATCCGAACTATTTATAGTGATGTTTTTGACATCTAGAACAGCGGTTTCAAAATCCAACCGGAGATTATCCTTAACTTTCATTTTGAAAGGTTGTGAAATATACAAGGTATGATTAGCTAAATTAAAGCGCGCAGAATGTGCAAATAGATACATATCACCATATTCACTACGTTGCGTGGGCACAGTTAATTCAAAATCCTGCAAAAAAATAATACCTTTTCCACTATTAAAACTAGTTTTCGCACGCTCTGCAACTAATGAATATTTAACACGATCCTTACTATAATCCGATAGAATAAATTTTTTCATAATCATAGGCTCAAAGTCCAATAAATCTATCGAAGATTTGGAAAAAGTGGAAATGCGTATCCAAGAAGAAAGCAAAAACCAACCTACAATCGTTACAGTCGCAAAAGGGAAAAAAAATTTCAAGAACTGTATAAACCGAACATGCTGACGATATTTGCTTCTTTGCAATAATATTTTATTTCTTCTATCCAGATGATCCAACTGATTATTCCCCTAATGCAATTACGGTGAGCTTTGCATATAGCCATACTAATGATCATCCCTATCATAATGAAAATATTTGAACTTGCAAAATAATCAATTTTATCCCACAATAGATCCTTGGATAATTCTGTGTGAAACATCAAAAATTTGGTGTTTCGTTTCTTGCCTTGTAGCGTGATAGCATGCGCTTAATGATAAGGTGTTCAAAAATTACATTTAAGTGGTTCTTCTATTATGGAATTTGTATTAAAAAAAATAAAAACCCGATATGTGATGTTGTCGTTAGTAACACTGACCGTAGTATACTTTTCTTGGAGTTCACACGTTGAAGATAACAGTCCCCACGTAGCAAGAATAGCAATCCGAGGACAGATAGAAGATAGCCAAGAACTAATAGAGCGCATCGAAAGAATCAGTAGAGATGATTCTGCAAAAGCACTCATCGTATCATTATCCTCTCCAGGAGGATCTGCATATGCAGGTGAGGCAATATTTAGAGCTATCCAAAAAGTTAAAAATCGAAAACCAGTAATTACGGAAGTTCATGAAATGGCTGCATCTGCGGGATATTTAATTTCTTGTGCTAGCAATATTATTGTAGCAGCTGAAACTTCATTGGTTGGGTCTATTGGGGTACTCTTCCAATACCCATACGTCAAACCATTTTTGGACAAATTAGGGGTGTCAATTAAATCTGTTAAATCATCGCCAATGAAAGCAGAGCCTTCTCCGTTTTCAGAGGTAAATCCGAAAGCAGTGCAAATGATGCAAGATGTGGTAGATAGTAGCTACCACTGGTTTGTAAGACTTGTTTCTGAAAGTCGTAATATCCCATATGATAAAACCTTAGTTTTATCCGATGGGCGTATTTGGACAGGAGCTAAAGCTAAAAAAGTAGGATTGATAGATGTTGTAGGAGGGCAAGAAGAGGTCTGGCAAAGCTTGTATGCACTGGGAGTCGATCAGAGTATTCGAAAAATAAAAGACTGGAATCCTCCGAAAAATTATTGGTTTTGCGATTTAAAAAATCTGTCAATATCATCTCTCCTAGAGGATACTATCCCGTTGATGAAACAAACGAAGGTTCAAGGATTATGGGCAGTGTGGAACCCTTGAAATTTCTAAAATGCATTAAAATAGGATAAGATTATGATAAAGTCTTCTTTAATAGGTACAATTGCAAAAAAGAATCCCAAACTAAACTACCAGGATGTTGAAAAAATAGTCAATATGTTGTTGGAAGAAATGACACAAGCTCTGGCAAATGGTGGACGTGTTGAAATCCGAGGTTTCGGAAGTTTTTCTGTTAGAAAACGCGCTGCCAGATTAGCAAGAGCTCCACTTGCTCAGAAAGTTATTTCTGTTGAAGAAAAAATGGTTCCCTTCTTTAGAGCGGGAAAAAATTTGAAAGAACGTCTCAATTCTCCTGATAGCACTTTATCAAATTCTTAACCGTGTAAACCAGATAAATTCAATCCCTTGTTGAGAATATTTAAGTGATTTAACTTTTTCTTTATAAAGGCAAAAGAATAATATGGTAATCTTTATAGCGCATCAAGGTATTATCTTTTCCTTAAGTATGTTAGATAACATCAGCACTTGGAAGTTACTTGAGAGGTTTTGTAAATGGTTTCTTGCCGTCGAATGATAATCTTTTCTGCTATATTGTTTTTCTTCATACTGGATCAATCCATTAAAGTAATCATGGAGTCTTATTTAACTCTGCATAGTCCCAAACATATTTTCCATTTTTTTACTCTGTATTTAACACATAATACAGGAATATCTTTCTCGATGCTATCAAATGTATCACCGACAATACTGGTGAGCATCCGCATTCTAATAATCGCTTTTATTTTTTTTATATGGAAAAAAAATCCAAAAACAAAAAGTATATTCGATATAGGATATATCCTCATTACAACGGGTGCACTGGGAAATGTAGTGGATCATTGCTTATATGGCTATGTTATTGATTATATAATGATTCATACTCAAACATGGTCTTTCGCAGTCTTTAATCTTGCAGATCTTTTCATATCTATCGGAACGTGTATTATCATATATGATGATATTATTCTTCAACACCGTCAGAAAGGAAAAATCGATTTTCCTCAATAAAAAGTTGATTTTCCAATAGAAAAAATTTTAAGTTGTTCCTTTCCTGATATACTCTATTTTCAAATATGCAAGGAAGCTTATAATACATGACAAAAGAGTTTTCATCTCCTCAAAAATTGTACTCTGAACAAATTGATCTAGAAGAAAACTTGAAGTCTTCGACTCCTATGATGCGTCAATATATCGAAATAAAATCTATTAATCCCGATAGTTTAGTATTTTATAGGATGGGAGACTTTTATGAATTGTTTTTTGATGACGCTCTCCTAGCATCTCGTTGCCTTGGAATTACCTTAACCAAAAGAGGAAAACACCTAGGAAAAGATATTCCGATGTGTGGAGTTCCAGTACATACTGCAAACCACTATATTCAAAAGCTCATAAAAATAGGACATCGAATCGCTATATGTGAACAAATTGAATCTCCTCTTGAAGCAAAAAAACGCGGGAATAAATCTTTAGTACGCCGCAATGTAGTTCGTCTTGTAACGCCTGGAACGCTTACCGAAGATCAGTTACTTTCTCCAACAGATTCTAATTATCTCATGGCAGTCGCCCGTATTCGGACAGAATGGGCCATTGCATGGATTGATATCTCAACAGGAATTTTTAAAATATCAACGTCAAATCACGATAGATTAATTTCAGATATCATGCGCATTGATCCACGGGAAATTATCTTCTCTGAAAAAGAACTGTCGCATGCTGAATACAAGTCACTTTTTGAAACGTTAGGGAATGTAGCTGTAGCACAACCAAATGTGTTTTTCGATCATTCCATTTCTGAAAGTCGTATTGCCGACTACTATAACATAACAACCGTTGATACTTTTGGTTCTTTCTCTCAAGTCGAAAAGACAGCAGCGGCAGCAGCCATTTCTTACATCAAAAAAACACAGATGGTAAATAAGCCAACTATTGGATATCCTGAACGAGAAGATATACAATCTACATTGTTCATCGACTCTGCTGCTCGTTCTAATTTAGAGATTCTACGCACTCTTTCAGGATCTCGCGAACAATCTCTGTTAAAAACCATTGATTATAGTATCACAGGAGCTGGAGGAAGACTTTTTGCTGAGAGAATTGCATCACCTTTGACTGATTCTACAAAAATCAATACTCGTCTCGATTCAATTAATTTTTTTATTCAAAACCCAATATTAATCAATCCTATACAGAAGATACTAAAATCTTCTCCTGATGTACCACGATCTCTTTCTCGTCTCAAAATCGGGCGAGGAGAACCAAAAGATATTGCTGTCATTCGCGATGGTATACGCTCTGGAATAGATATTTTAAATCTCTTCTTAAAAAATGATCTACCAGAAGAGTTGCGAGGCGCTGTAGAAAAATTAAAAAAATTACCTCAATCTCTGGAAAAAACACTGTCATCAATGTTATCTGACGACTTACCAACCTTTAAAAGAGACGGAGGATTTTTACGCGATGGAGCGGATGCATCTTTAGACGAAACGCGATCACTACGTGATCAATCCAAACGTATTATCGCATCTCTACAGTTGAAGTACGCAGAAGAAACAAAAATTAAGAATCTGAAAATTAAACATAACAATAATTTAGGATACTTCATTGAAGTCACCTCCAGTAGTGCAAGCGTTTTAAAAAAAGACTTAGAATCTAAAGATCGCTTTATACATCGACAAACTATGTCCAATTTAACTCGCTTTACTACTCTCGAACTTATTGATCTAGAAAATCGTATTACTAATGCTACAAATAGCGCTTTATTAATTGAACTAGAATCTTTTGAGATTCTCTCTAATGCTATAATCGAGCAATCAGAATCACTCGATAATGCCTCACAGGTGATAGCTATCATTGATATCTCTATTGCTTTGGCAATATTAGCTAAAGAACAAAATTATTGTCGTCCTATCATCGATAATTCAACAAATTTTATTGTAAAAGATGGTCGTCATCCTATTGTTGAAAAAACATTAAAACAGCAATCATCAAAGCCTTTTATAGCAAATGATTGTGATCTGTCCTGCCCTAATGACAAAAATTCTGGAAAACTTTGGCTCCTTACAGGACCTAATATGGGAGGTAAATCCACTTTTCTACGTCAAAATGCTCTCATTGTAATCATGGCGCAAATGGGATCTTATGTTCCGGCATCTTATGCCCATATTGGTATAGTAGATAAATTATTTTCACGCGTTGGTTCTGCGGATAATTTAGCAAGTGGACGCTCCACTTTCATGGTGGAAATGATTGAAACAGCATCAATTTTAAATCAAGCAACCAATCAATCATTTGTTATTTTAGATGAGATTGGAAGAGGAACTGCCACGTTAGATGGACTGTCTATAGCATGGGCTACTATAGAATATTTACACGAAACCAATCGTTGCCGTGGGTTATTAGCAACCCATTTCCATGAGTTAACAGATTTATCAAAGAGCTTAAAAAGATTTCATAATGCTACTTTACAAGTTAGCGACAGCAATGAAGGAATAATTTTTTTGCACAAAGTCATTCCAGGCATCGCTGATCATTCTTATGGAATACAAGTAGGAAAATTAGCAGGACTACCTAATACAGTTATATCACGAGCGTATGACATTTTAAAAACATTCGAAAAGCTATATCATCATAATCAAAAAGATATGCGACTATATTATCCAGAAATTCAAACAAAAGAATCGAAAAATAACCTATCAAAAAATGACAAACTGTTCGTCGAAAAAATAAAATGTCTGAATCTTGATGAAATGTCTCCATTAACAGCATTGAAAACCTTATACGCTGTAAAGGCATGGACTTTAGAAAAATATTCCACAGATGAAGACTCAGAACCGCTTTCTTCAAAACAAGAAAATTAATTGTAGGGTAATAATAGTATGAATCCTTCTTGTGTCTTTTCCACTACCAATATGCAACATACCATTAATAAATAGCAAAATACTGACTTGACATAGTTACGCAGTACGTGAACCATACACGAAGAAAAAACATATATATACTCCCAACCATCTCCCATCTTAAAATCTAGAACATCCCAAATATTTTCTTCTTATAAATTATGAATTCTTTCCATGAATAAAATTATTTACGACGCTTCCACCATCTTGTTTTTTTGACGATCGGATCAGAACTAGAGTTAGAACTTTCCATCTCAGGAGTACTCACAGGAGGGATAGAAACATCATAATTTTCTGTGAACCCATGAGCACCATTCTCCAATAGATTATGATTTGTTATATCAGAAGGCTCCATGTACATATCAAATGAATCATCGATAACATTTTGAATAGAACTTACATCAGATACCACACCAGCATCATGATGGTCTGTAGCAGGACGTCTACGCCTGCGCCTCCTTCTTCTTTTACGAATAACACCTGTAGATTCCTCAGATACAATGTTATCCTGAATATCTTCCAATGATTCCGATTTGGGAATTGGCAATAGAGCCTCATCTTGCCATACACACTCAATATTTTTATCGTAACTTGGTGCTTGAGAATCAGAACCAACCTTATGCCCAGTATTTACTAGAGCTTGAACGGGAGATCCTTTTTCAATATAAAAAAGCTTATCGGCTAATTCTATTCCAATCACGACATTAATTGAAACACCAAATCTAGCCTCGTACTCAACAATTGTAGCACGCTTTTGATTCAGTAAATATAAGACAACATCCGAATGCGTATGAACGATAATATTGTGAGCAGTATATTGTAGCAAATATTCCTCTACACTCCTTAAAATACTTAATGCTACCGAAGATTGAGAACGAATATACCCAGCTCCTTTACAATACGTACAAACTTTGGTTGTGCTTTCCAAAACAGACGATCGAATACGTTGTCGAGACATTTCCAAAAGTCCAAAGTTGGAAATAGCTCCTACTTGAACACGCGCTCTATCCTTTTTCAAACTTTCTTTAAGCTTCTTTTCAACAGAACGATTATTCTTCTTTTCTTCCATATCAATAAAATCAACAACTATTAAACCTGCTAAATCACGCAGACGTAGTTGACGTGCTATTTCCTCGGCAGCTTCTAAATTAGTTTGAAGAGCAGTATCTTCTATACAATGTTCTCTCGTCGAACGACCTGAATTCACGTCTATAGAGACAAGCGCTTCCGTTTGATTAATGATAACATAACCCCGAGATGGAAGCGTAACCTCTGTCTGATGGAGAGAATCCAATTGCACCTCAATTCCAGAACGAAAAAAAATTGGATGTGGGTCCTCATATTGCCGAACTATTCTAGCATAACTAGGCATCAAAAGTTTCATGAAATCCTTTGCTTCACGATATCCCTTCTCTCCCGAAACAATAATTTCCGATATATCTTTACAATAAAGATCGCGAATAGCTCTCTTAATTAAATTACCCTCTTCATATACCAAATGAGGCGCAACCGAATTAAGAGCTAATTCGCGTACATTATCCCAAAGACGCATAAGATACTCAAAATCACGCTTTATTTCAATCTTCGTACGGGATGCACCTGCTGTGCGCAGAATTACTCCCATACCTGCCGGAACTTCAAGTCCACGAGCAATCTCTTTGAGATTCTTTCGATCAACAGGATTCGTTATCTTACGAGAAATAGTCTCTCCTTTAGATGTATTAGGCATCAACACAGAATAACGTCCTGCTAAAGAGAGATACGTCGTTACTGCCGCACCTTTGTTCCCTCGCTCTTCTTTAACGATCTGTACCAATAAAATTTGACGATTCTTGATAACTTCCTGAATGCAATATTGTCTCTTAAACTTCTTAGGGACATCTTCAGGAGAACCTCCTTTAACATCTTCTACATTAGAAACAACATCATTGTTTGCAGATATTATAGATTCTTCCTCTGTTTCCTGAGAAAAATTCGCTATAGGAGCAACCTCTTCTAAGCTATGATCATTCGGTATAGTAACATCACCATGTGTCACATCATCCGCCACAGCCTCACTATCCGTTTGCGCAATATTGGATTCTTTCAATAACGCCTGACGATCAGAAAATGGTATTTGATAATAATCAGGATGAATTTCAAGAAAAGGAAGAAAACCATGACGATTCCCTCCATAATCCACAAAAGCCGCTTGTAAGGAAGGTTCAACCCGTGTAACCTTCGCTAGATAGATATTTCCCTTTATTTGTTTTTTATGCTCAGATTCAAAATCAAGCTCTTCAACGCGATTATCTCGCAAGACTACGACGCGTGTTTCTTCAACATGCGAAGCGTCAATAAGCATCTTATTAGCCATGAATTTCTCTCTCCTAGGCATTCAATCCATAATAATCTGAATTAAAAAGAATCAGAAAATACGATTGATAGCACTTGATGACAAAGATATTTTGGATCTCAAATGCGCACTTAGTAAAATACGAAGCGTCTCCCTCCGATCGCACCATATAACTCAAAAAACTTTCATACGCATGAGTCAAACTAACTTATAACTATATCCAAAGACCTTCCTAATGGAAGAATCCGACGAAAACCTCCTATCAACCATCAAAATACAGAAGATAGGAAAAACCAATTGTAAATCGAGGAAACTGAGAAAAGCATACCACCTAAAAATAAATGTTACTAGCTTCATGTACCCCCAGTCGTAGAGGCAAATCCTCCCTCTTTAAAAATAATCACATAACTCTACCGATATATTACTCAAAAAAGAAAAAGGTAACAGTTTACTAGTAATTTTTATGCATCAATATAGCAAGTGGGAAGACGCGTTTACTTGTATATTAGAAATTTAATTAATTCATTTAGCAACAATTATCTCACATAAAGTTATCCCTGTACAATAGAAAGAAATATCAGAGAAAAATTTTCATATATTTACAAAAAAATCTTATATTTCCTCATTATAGAGAAAAGCTTGCTTTTCTCTTGAAAATCAAACATAGAGACTTGTTCTAGTTACAAAATCTACTGTAAAGTGCTGAAAGTCAAATTACGTAAAAAATTTTTTGGCATTGAATCAAATTTTGATAACTTTATAATCCAAACGTTGGAGAATTTATATTGTATTATCGTATAGTTAGCTTCATTGGATATTTTTTCGGGTTTGCTACTTATTCGATTCTCGGTGCTATATTAGGAGCTAGCATTTATATAGCTAAAATTTCTCAGAATCTTCCTGATTACGCTGCTCTTAATTCATACTCACCTGCCGTTACTACTAGAATTCATGCAGGAAATGGAGCTCTCATGGCGGAGTATGCAAGAGAAAATCGATTATTTTTACCGATTCAAATCATTCCCTCACACGTTAAATATGCATTTGTTTCTGCTGAAGATAAAAATTTCTACTATCATTCAGGAGTTGATATCTTTGGTATCATGCGCGCTGTCCTGCACAATATAAGAAACATTAGTCATGGACGACGTCCAGAGGGAGCTTCAACTATCACACAACAAGTTGCAAAGAATTTTCTCTTAACCTCTAATCAAACCATGGATCGAAAAATCAAGGAAATCCTCCTATCTTTTCGCCTTGAAAAAGCCTATGACAAGGAAAAAATACTAGAATTTTACTTAAATGAAATTTTTTTCGGATTTAACTCCTATGGAATAGCAAGCGCCGCTCTAACTTATTTTAATAAATCAGTGAGTGAATTAACCATAGAAGAAGCCGCTTACTTAGCAGCTCTTCCTAAGGGTCCGAGTAATTATGATCCTTTCCGCAAGAATAAAGCGGCGATTGCTCGCCGAAATTGGGTCATTGACCGTATGGAGGAAAATGGGTATATCTCCCAAGAGCAAGCTCTTGTCGCCAAACAGAAACCTCTCAAAATCACGATTAAACAACGTAGATCCCATCTTTTTGGAAGTGAATACTTCGCTGAAGAAGTGAGACGACAGCTTATTGATCGTTATGGAGAAAAGGCACTTTATGAAGATGGTTTATCCATACGAACGTCGCTTGATCCACAATTACAACTCTATGCAAGAAAAGCCCTCCAAAATGGATTGATCAATTACGATCAGAATGACGGTTTTCGTGGACCTATAAAGCGCATAGATTTAAAAAAAGATTGGGGAAATACTCTGGCATCAATCCCTACCTTATATGATGTGCCCGAATGGGACATTGCTGTCGTTCTAGAAGTATCCAATTCTCATATAACTATAGGGATCCGTCCAACTATTGACTCAAATGGGAAAGTCACGACCGAAAGGAAAAAAGGCATAATTGAAGCAGATTCGATGCGATGGGTCTATAATAAAGAGCAAACCACAGAAGAAACATCAGAAAATCGCAATGTTCTTTCGCTCGGCGATGTAATCTACGTAGAACATATTAATGAAGGATGGAGACTCCGTCAAATTCCAAAAGTACAAGGAGGATTAATAGCTATGGATCCTCGTACTGGTCGCATTCTTGCCACTATAGGAGGATTCTCTTATTCACAGTCAGAATTTAATCGCTCTACTCAAGCAATGCGCCAACCCGGATCCTGTTTTAAACCAATTGTATATGCAGCCGCATTAGATAGCGGATATACTCCTGCATCGGTCATTATGGATGCCCCAATTGAAGTCGTTTCCAGAGGAAAAATTTGGAAACCTGAAAATTATAGCAAAAACTTTTCTGGTGCGTCCACTTTGCGCTTTGGACTCGAAAAATCTCGTAATCTCATGACAGTACGTCTTGCCCATAATATGGGAATGACTGTTGTAGCCGATTATGCCGAAAACTTTGGCATTTATGATAAAATGTTACCTGTTTTACCAATGTCTTTGGGGGCAGGAGAAACCACAGTACTACGTATGGTCTCGGCTTATGCTGTTTTTGCCAATGGAGGAAAACAAATTCGACCTTCATTTATTGATCGCATTCAAAATAGGTATGGCAAAACCATATTTAATCAAGAACAACGCATTTGTGATGATTGCAATTATGATACTTGGAATGGACAAGACGAACCGGAAATAATCGATAAACGAGAACAAGTGTTGGATCCCATGACTGCTTATCAAATTACTTCTATGTTAGAAGGAGTTATTAAGCATGGAACTGCCACAGGTAAAGTCCGATTGAATCGGCCTGTCGCTGGGAAAACGGGCACAACGAGTAGCTATAGAGATACTTGGTTTATAGGATATACCCCTACACTTGTAGTTGGCGTTTATGTTGGTTATGACATCCCAGCTCCTTTAAACAACCATGCAACCGGAAGCACTCTTACTGCACCTATTTTTAATGCTTTCATGAAAGAAGCACTAAAAAACATTCCTTCTTCTCGTTTTGTTGCTCCACCAGGCATGAGTCTGATTCCTATCAATAAATGGACAGGCATGTTGTCTAAAAAAGGAGATCCTGATACCATTATTGAAGCATTTAAACCTGGGACAGGACCAGCAGAAACCTATACTGTCATTGATGAAGATAGTAATGTTTCTTCCGAAGAAATTCTCCGCAGATCTCCTCAAGCCAATCAAGCAATTAATTCTGGAAGTGGAGGCTTATACTAACACTCGCAAAACAGAAAATAATTGTTAAATTTTTTACGGGATATAGGAACGAAGATATGGCATCCTTAAATAACGATATGCAGAATACTATCAATGAAATTAAGCAGGCAATTGAACTGCTTAGGAGGTCTCTTTGACTGGGATAATGCAGTACAACGCTTAAGTTTTTTGAATACCAAAACTGAAGATCCTCATTTATGGCAAAATGTAATAGAAGCCAAAATGTTAATGCGCGAACGTCAACATCTAGATAATGCGATTTCTTTTATAAAAGAAATCCAAGATCGACTTTGTGATAATCTCATACTCTTAGAACTTGCCTTAGAAGAAGACGATTGTTCTATATTACAAGAAACTTCAGACAACCTCCAAAGAATCAAATTAGAAGTAGAATACAAACAATTTGAAAGCCTTCTATCTGGCGAAGCAGATTCTAATGATGCTTATCTTGAAGTGCATGCTGGGGCAGGAGGAACAGAAAGCCAAGATTGGGCAAATATGTTACTACGAATGTATACTCGATGGGCTGAAAAGCGAAAATTCAAGACAGAAGCTCTAGAAATTCACGATGGAGAAGAAGCTGGAATTAAATCAGCTACGTTATTAATCAAAGGACCTAACGCTTATGGATGGCTAAAAGGAGAACAAGGAGTCCATAGGCTAGTCCGAATTTCACCTTATGATAGCAATTCCCGTCGTCATACTTCTTTCTCTTCAATATGGGTATACCCAGTTGTGGACGATTCAATTGAAATAGAAATAAGTGAAAGTGACTGTCGCATTGATACGTATAGGGCTTCTGGAGCGGGTGGACAGCACGTCAACACAACAGATTCGGCTGTACGCATTACACATATTCCAACAGGCGTAGTGGTTCAGTGTCAACAAGAGCGCTCTCAACACAAAAATAAAGCTCAAGCTTGGAACATGTTGAGAGCCAAACTCTATGAACTTGAATTACAAAAACGCGAAGAAATAGCAAATATTGGAGAATCATCAAAGACAGAAATTGGATGGGGACGACAAATCCGGTCATATGTATTGCAACCATATCAAATGGTCAAGGATTTACGTACGAATATAGAAAAAACTTCACCTTCGGATGTCCTTGATGGAGATTTAGATGATTTCATGAAAGCGACGCTAGCAATCAAAAAATAATTGACATTGCATTAAGAGGAAAATTGTGCTGTTAGAATCCGATCTGACCAAGATCTATGAGAATCAGAAAGAATACGCATGGTTATATCAGAAGATTGAGTTACATTGATTCGCGATACTGGTTCAATAGCCAAACGATCAGCCGTAGCTATTACAGGACGTTGTTTGTGTTCCAAAACCTGAATTTCTATCATAACATCATTGGGAAGAATAGCTCCGTGCCAACGACGTGGCTTAAAAGGACTCACTGGGGTAAGCAATAAATGACGAGATTCTAAAGGTAAAATCGGTCCAAGCGCGGAAAAATTATATGCGGTTGAACCAATGGGAGTGGAAACAACCAATCCATCACAAACTAATTCAGGTAACCTCACTTGATCGTCTACTTTGACTTCTAATTTGGCTGCTTGGACAAGTTGATTCTGACCTGGTTTTCTAATGATAGACACTTCATTGATAGCAAGAATGTTCTCTGCACATATAGAATTGTCGTAATCAAAAACTGTCATTTTTAAAGGATGAAAGGTGCATTCTACAGCAACAGATAAACGCTCTACAAGATTTTCTATGCAATATTCATTCATCAAGAAGCCAACAGAACCACAATTCATACCATATATAGGTTTATCATATTCCTTTGATTGATGAAAACTCTGAAGCATAAAGCCATCACCCCCTAATACGACGATAACATCTGCTTCTTCAGAAGTGCTATTCCCATAAATTTTCACAAACTTATCATACGCTTCTTGTGCTTTTTTAGCATTAGATGCTTTAAAATGGATCTTTTGTATGTTTCTATCCATAATATATCTCTCATAACTCGTTCATGTAGGAAAGAAAAATCGCATTAAATAAATGGACTAAAAAGGAAAATACGGAAAACAACGTTGCAAAGACACCGTAACTCTCCTCGAAAAATCCTTTATTGATATACAACGTTTACAAATACCAACCAATATCCTTGCAAGATCATTTCAACGTAGCCATACAATACATTTATGAAACTTTTATTGTCAAAAGAAAATCCTACACTACTTACTTTATGATTTTTAATTGAGACGTTGGAGACAAAAATCAACTACTTCCATTAAAGACTTCTTCCAAGAGCTGTCAGGTAAACATCGCAGAGAGTCTTTAGCTTTCTGACCATAAGAATATGCTCGATACTCTGTATCTACTAATGCTCTATTCTCTCGCATTATAATAAAAGCTTTTTTTAGATTTTCTACGCTAATTTTTCCATCATTAATAGTCGACTTCCAAAAATTCTTTTCCCTCTTCGTTCCTCTCTGAAATGCAAGAATCACCGGCAAAGTGGGCTTACCATTGCGGAAGTCCTCTCCAATATTCTTACCCATTTCATTGACTTCTCCTCTATAATCTAGAACATCATCAACAAGCTGAAAAGCAATTCCAAGATTCATTCCATAAGATTTAAGAGCTTGCCGTACAGAATTCTGTACTCCTGCAATTAAAGAAGATACCTCTAAAGCGGCAGAAAATAACACAGCTGTTTTAGATTTTATAACATGAAGATAATCTTCTTCTGTAACATCAAGATTTTTGGATAGCGATAATTGTCGTAACTCACCTTCTGCGAGAGTGCACGCTACTAATGATAATGCTTCTAGTGCTTCTTGCGATTTGGTCTCAATCACCATACAAAAAGCTTGACTCAACAAAAAATCTCCAACAAGAACGCTTGTTTGATTCCCCCATACCAATCGAGCAGCAACTTTTCCTCTTCTTAATGCACTATCATCCACAACATCATCATGCAATAGCGTTGCAGTATGAATAAACTCAATAGCACACGCTAACAAAACATGATTATCTCCACGATATTCAAGCATCAATGCCGTTGCTAAAGTTAGCATAGGCCGCAGTCTTTTCCCTCCAGAAAAAATAAGATACTTTACCACATCTGGAATCATTTCAACATCTGAACAGATTCTTTTTAAAATAAGAAAATTTACTTTTTCCATGTCCTTCAAAGTCAGGTCTTCTAGCATTTTCATGAAAAATCATTTACCCCTCTTTGTATGTACAAGGAATCCTCATCACAATAACCATAATCATGAATGTTTATTACTAATGTGATATAAGTTAGATTATATCATCAATATCCGTATCAAATCGCCAAATATTTTGGAACAGTAAACGTTCTTTCTAACAATCTTTTTAGTAACAACATGTTTGAAAACATTAATAATAAAAACGTAGAAGACGAGACAATAGATGCTTTTCACCAAGGTAAGTTTTATCTAGTACAACCACTAACATACGGACACCGCGCTGGGATGGATGCGATGATCCTAGCATCCTTAGTGAACGCTACAGGCTCCTTTCATCTAGCAGATCTTGGAGCAGGTGCAGGCGCGGCTGGACTAGCCGTCGCCTCTAGATTACATGAAGCACAAATTCTATTAGCTGAACGATCCCCATTAATGGCCCATTACGCACGTAAAACTTTGGCATTACCTGCTAATGCACAAATTTCTAAGCGCATTTCCCTTATCGAAGTAGACGTTACATTAGTCGGAGAAAATCGTAATTTAGCTGGATTAAAAAATAATTTTTATGACCATGTTATCATGAACCCGCCTTTCAATGAAAGAATTGGAACTATGACTCCCGACAAAATAAAAGAAGAAGCACACGTAATGTTAGAAGATTCCTTCGAAAAATGGATCCGCACTGCTTGTGCTATAATGCGATCCAGTGGACAATTATCATTAATTGCACGACCCCAATCACTGATACAGATTGTCAACGCTTGTGCAAGACGCATCGGATCCCTAGAAATCACTCCTCTTCATCCTCGAGAAGGAGAATGTGCTTCCCGTATTCTAGTGACAGGTCGCAAAGGCATGCGCGGACAATTAAGATTTCGCTACCCTATCGTTCTCCATAAACCTAATGGTCAACCTTATTCACGTTTTGTCACTGATCTCATTAATGGAAAAAGATCCTTAACACGTTTATAAGAACGAGTTCTTCACTTCAAAAATAATTCTCATTTGAATTTACTCTGTAAAAGGAATATCCTCAGCTATCTTTTACCCAAATTTAAAACTCAGGAAATTTTCACCAATTACTCATCATAGGTTTACAACAGTAGCCATCATTTCTTAATATTCCAACCCACTAGAGAAGAATGTACGTAACACCAAATGTAAACAGATTGAAAGATAAAAAACGATCCCTTCTAATATAAATATTGAGCATTTTTATTATATTATGAGAAAAAACCTATTAGCGAATAAATAACAAATGCTTTTTGACAAGAGTCTACTTCAAACGAAAGGTACTTTATGGCGCCCATTCATAATAAAAAAAATGATCTTTCTTTTCAAAATATCATATTAACTTTGACGCAATATTGGGCACAACAAGGCTGTACGATTTTGCAACCCTATGATATGGAAGTTGGCGCTGGTACTTTCCATCCATCAACTACCTTACGAGCTCTTGGTCCACTATCTTGGAAAGCAGCGTATGTACAACCATCACGTAGACCATTAGACGGGCGATATGCCGAAAATCCAAATCGTTTACAACACTATTATCAGTTCCAAGTTATTATAAAGCCCAATCCGCTTAATTTACAAAATCTCTATATAGAATCCCTCAAAGCCGTGGGAATAGATCCCCTAATCCATGATGTACGTTTTGTGGAAGATAATTGGGAAAGCCCAACTCTTGGCGCTTGGGGATTAGGATGGGAATGCTGGTGCGATGGAATGGAAATATCGCAATTTACATACTTTCAACAAGTATGTGGCATAGAATGTTCTCCCATATCAGGGGAAATTACATATGGACTTGAAAGACTCGCAATGTATGTTCAAAATGTTAATAGCGTTTATGATATTGTATTCAATGCTATTGAAGGACAAAACGTCCTTTATGGCGATATATTTGCCCAATCAGAACAAGAATATTCCCGTTATAACTTTGAATATGCTAATCCAGAGATTTTACATAATCATTTTATCGATTCTGAAAAGGAATGCTTAGATCTTTTAAAAAAAGGCATCCCCAACGAACATCATCGCCATCACTTATGCGTTTTCCCCGCTTATGACCAATGTATCAAAGCATCCCATATCTTTAACCTTTTAGATGCGCGTGGCGTAATATCCACTACAGAACGCCAACGCTATATTCTCCGAATCCGATCTCTGGCAAAAGCTTGTGGCGAAGCGTTCTTAATGACACCGAATGGAGGACATTAATAGTACTCACAACGCGCTAATAAGAATTACGTTGGTATTGTTAGCACTTGCAATAATAGTCAATATCTGAAATAGACCTCCCATATTGAAAAACCATTAACCATTAACCATTAATTTACAAAAGAGAGCATTTATGTCCAAATTATCTTTTCATATTGTACAGGTCACTCCTTTCAAACAAAATTGTACTTTCCTATTTGATGAAGAGAGTTTAGAAGCTGTTGTTGTGGATCCTGGTGGCGATCTTGATATCATAAAAGATGTCATTCAATCTCGTAATTTCCATGTCAAACAAATTTGGATTACCCATGGACATGTTGATCATGTAGGAGGAGCTGCACAATTAAAAGAAGATTTATCTTTAACAATTATAGGTCCTCACAAAGATGATGCGGCGATGATGGGAAAAGTAGACGAACAAGCTAGATTACTATCAATCCGTATGAATGCACGCAATGCTTCATCAGATCGATGGTTGCAAGATGGAGATACTTTACTACTTGGTACACATATTTTTAAAGTGTTTCACTGTCCAGGCCATTCACCTGGTCACGTCATTTACGTCAATTTTGAAAATAATTTTGCTCATTTAGGAGATACATTATTTAGAAGTAGTATTGGAAGAACCGATATTCTCCACGGAGATTACCAGCAATTAATAAACTCAATCAATAATAAAATACTACCCTTAGGAGATGAAATATCCTTTGTTTGTGGGCATGGTCCTAACAGCACTATAGGGAGAGAACGCCGTTTAAATCCTTTTTTAAAATCGAATATATAAGTTCCTAAAAACACAAAAGTTAATGTATCATAACATCAGTCAATCTAACTATTAATACATTAAACCAATATTTTCAAAAAGACGTCATGTATAGCAATATTTTGTTATTCATGACCATCACTATTTAAAATCAAAGTAAAAAATATTCAGGGCTTTATTTCTTATAACAAGCTGAGATATATATAAGCTCAAGCATCCGTAGCTCAGTTGGATAGAGTATTGGATTCCGATTCCAAGGGTCACAGGTTCGAGTCCTGTCGGGTGCACCATTATAATTATAGTCCATTTATTTTATGACATTTATTCATAAATCAATCTTTCCTTACAATAGATAAAAATATCAAAAGCAATTAGCTTATCGCGTTGTTTTTTACCTTGTTTCCTCTTTTGCAATCTAATTTACCTGTATACCAGAATCTAGGCTATTAGCACTCGATACCATAAATAACGTTAATATTTTTTTGTATCCTTAACTTCTTGAGAAAGTGATGCTAATTCATATGATTCACTTAAAAAAAATTACAGGGTTAGAAGAAAAATATACGGTTCTTGAAGCCGTTAACAAGTAAATTTGATAGCTCTGGCAACCTTAATTTACAATCTTCTACAAATAATCAGGCTATACTTACAATATGTTTTATCGATGCGGATAATAGATTTATCTCCCAGATAGTGTTCAGATAAATGATAAAACAATACACACAAAGACATAAAGCTTGAAACTCTAAAAACAAGCCATCATATCAATTGTCAACCTTTAGCCTCCTGTTAATCGAGAATAATCTAAAAATATTGATGTGCATTTTCTCAGGATGATTATACTTCACCTTCTCTAAGAGGTCCTCATCACAAAAAGTTTTTTAGGCCTATGTACAAGATATCACAATTCTATCCTCAATTATCCTCCCTTCTTCTGTGTTTTTCTTTATCTACGCTTTTGCAAAAATATTGTTGTATATTTGACCCAAATAATCTAAGGTTTAGTCAGGTATTGGATGAGTAGTGTTTCTTTTTTTGAAATTTGCAAGGGATTTATGCTAATGAACTTCAGAATAGCGATGTTAATATCTTTTTTAGCGAGTGGCTGTGTTGCGCATGCTCTTCTTACGAAAAAGATTGAAAGTGATACTGATTCCCGTCACGAAAAAGCTACGATCTCTCTGTCTGCGCATGATAAGGAAGGATCGAAACACACAATGAATGCTGAGTTCTCGGTACCAAAAAATGATGAAAAGTATACCATATCTTCTCTTACGAAAAAGATTGAAAGTGATACTGATTTCCGTCGCGAAAAAGCTACGATCTCTCTGTCTGCCCATGATAAGGAAGGATCGAAACACACAATGAATGCTGAGTTCTCAGTACCAAAAAATGATGAAAAGTATACCATATCTGCATGTGCGTCTGACGATAAAGGAAACAAAAGCACGCTATGTGTTGAGTGTCCGTCTCCGAGCACTCCTGGGCAGTATGATCTTAATCATTGTGCCGAATGCGAGAATACGACGTCAAAGGGTTTATGTCCCTGAACTTATAAATATCCGTGCCTTCGACTTTTTTAAAAACTGCTCATCAAAGGTGGCGGACTTATGTCTCGTATCTTTGTTTTCCGTCATCGCTCGATGGCTTCTTGAATCCGAATCATTTACCACTACCTTGTGATTTTCCATTTTTTAACTTTATCAATGTCGGAAGAAAAATTTATATCTGACCTGTATAGATCATCTAAAATATTAAAAGAATCAATCATATGGCTGGGATAATAAAACACTATACTGGGGTCATGGGCATAGCAAAAATATACAAAAAACTATATAAAGAACTTCATGATGCAGATTATGTCTATCACAGATTCAAACGCCCTACGAAAAGCTTGCGAGTTTTTAGATGCTGGACTGCCTATAGCGATTCCGACCGAAACTGTCTATGGTTTAGCTGTAGATTCTAGAAATCCTACTGCTATTCGTCGCCTTTATGAAATTAAAAAACGTCCAGCTATGAATCCTCTGATATGCCATGTAAGCGATATATCTATGGTCAAAAAACATGCATCTGTTGATCCCCTCTCCCTTCATTTAGCAAAATTATTTTGGCCAGGCCCTCTAACCCTCGTCCTAGATCTTCTATCAACAACTGATATCCATCCATTATCCACGGCTAACCTCAAAACAGCTTGTTTTCGCGTTCCTTGTGGATTTACGAAAAAGCTTATTGAGACTTATGGGCATCCTTTAGCAATTCCCTCTGCCAATAGATCTGGACAAATAAGCATAACAAATGTAAAACACATTTTATCTTCTTCTATTTGTAAGGAAATACCCCTTATAATTGATGGAGGAATTTCTAAAATTGGCTTAGAATCAACTATTGTCAATGTGCAATGTGAAAAGAAAGTCCGTATCTTACGTCCAGGTGGATTAGAAATAGAAACCCTCAAAAGAGCTATCTCTGTAGAATTAGAATATTGCGTAGATGAAACTTCTACACCTCAATCACCAGGGATGTTAAAATCGCACTACGCACCACGATCCCAAGTGAGACTTAGAGCTATTCATGTCAATCCTAGAGAAGCTTTGATTCGTTTTGGCAATGTTCCTATTAAAAATATTGAAAATGCCATTATCTCCCTTAACTTAAGCAAAACTGGAAAATTAAAAGAAGCAGCATTTAATCTTTTTAATTACATGAAAATAGCTGATGACAGTGGCGCATCTTCCATCGCCTTTAGCTCTATACCAAACCATGGATTAGGCATAGCTATTAATAATAGACTTGAAAGGGCAGCTGCACCCCGCAATCAATCACAAAGAATAGTTCCATGAATCAATTATCTCTTGATCTTATCCAAAGATTTATATCCATTGTTGGATCCGAGGGGATACTAGATGACCAAAAACTCATATCCCCTTACCTTACAGAAGAAAGAAAAATTTATCATGGGACATCTCCTTTAGTCCTACTGCCATCTTGTACTCATGAAGTATCCCAAATTCTAAAATTAGCTACAGAAACAAATACGTCTATTACTCCTCAAGGAGGGAATACAGGACTTGTTGGCGGACAAATACCACGTAAAAATAGAAAAGATATTATTTTATCAATCAAGCGTATGAACCGTATTCGGGATATTGATTTGAGAAGCAATACCATTGCCGTTGACGCTGGTATTAATCTCTTCAATGTACAAAAAATAGCAGAAAAAAATCATAGATTATTTCCCCTGTCTCTCCCATCAGAAAAATATTGTCATATCGGAGGGAACCTCGCAACTAACGCAGGAGGAACCGCTGTATTATCTTATGGGAATATAAGACATCTCTGTTTAGGAATAGAAGCTGTCCTTCCTACTGGCGATATTTGGAATGGCATGCACAAACTTATAAAAGACAATAGCCGTTATGATATACGTGATCTGCTCATAGGATCAGAAGGAACACTAGGGATCATTACTGGTGCTGTACTTAGGTTACTGCCTTATCGAACTGGGAAACAAGTTGCGTTTATTGCAGTCAACTCTCTCGAACAAGCCCTTCAACTTTTACAACTATCTCAAAAAACTGCAGGAAGTATGCTCACAGCTTTTGAATTAATTTCTAATTTCATACTGAAACTAGTTGTAAAGCATATTCCAAATACTTTTTCGCCCTTATCAGATACATCTCCTTGGTATATATTGTTAGAAATATCTTCTACCGAAACACTAGAGAGAGCTCAGAACATAGCCAATACTATATTAGCTACAGGATTTAACAAAAAGATACTCACCGAATGGATACTTCCCTCCCTTGATGAAGAGAAAAACGCAATCTGGTGTTTGCGCAATAATATTCCCTTAGCACAGAAAAGAGAAGGAAGATCCATTAAACATGATATTTCGGTTCCTATCGGACAAATACCATCTTTTCTACAAGAAGTAAAAAAATCCGTATCATCTATTTTCCCTAAAACACGTATAGGTTTATTTGGCCACATAGGAGATGGGAACATTCACTTTAATGTATTCCCCCCCACTGATGAAAATCAAGATGAATTCTTATCTCTACATTGGAACACAATAAACAACATCGTCTATTCCGTTGTCTTATCTTATGGAGGATCCATCGCTGCTGAACATGGTATCGGACAATTACATAAAAAAAGACTAGAAGGGATACTCGAACCCACAGAAATAAAGATAATGAAAAAAATAAAAGAAATATTTGACCCAGCTGGTATCATGAATCCAGGAAAGTTCCTTTAAAAAATATCTTTTCTATCGCAATACAGATTTTCAGAAAAAATCACCACTAACTTTGCCTCTAATCAAACTTATACTTATTTTTTCTTAATATCTGAATGGTTCTTCTAAGATAGATCCTTAGATTATCTAGGGATAATCTTCATGCAAAAAAATATATGACCAATTTCCTCCCTATCCTAAGATAACGAAAAGTATATATATTTCAGCAAATATTCTTATCATTTATCCTTTATCGGTTTTTAATGAATATTTTAATGATGCTAAGAATCCTTTACCAAGCAAAAGAGAAATTGAACATAAATAGACCAATACCGCTCCTGACAAGATGATAGCGAGGTTTTTAAACGGACTAAAAGCTGTCTCTGCGGACAACTGATTGAATAAACAAGGCTTAAAAAACACGATAAACATTCCCATTAACCCTGAGGATATGAAGATAGATAAGATTCTATAGATAGTTTGGAATGGTAAATCTATTTGCCTACGTTTCAACAAAGCGACTGCTAGACAAATTGTGTTGACCCACACCCATGAAACTTCTGCAGTAGCAATACCATATCCCCCAATAAACGGAAATAACCCTATTGCTATCACAAAACCCATGACGATCGATAATATGTAGAATTTCGCAGGAGTCTTCACATCATTTCGAGCATAAAATTCTGATAACAGAACTCTTGAAAGGAGAAATCCTACAATTTCTGTACTGTAAATAGACAAATACGAGGATACAAGAATAGTGTCTTGGGCAGTAAACGCTCCTCGTTCATAAAGTGTTTGGATAATTTCCTTCGGGAGCATTAATAAAATAGCAGTACAAGGTATCCCAAAAAACAATACATATTCAATGGCTCGATTGCGCAGTTCAGAGCTCTGCTGTTTATTTTCCAATTGTATAGCACTAGACAATTTCGGTAACAACGCAGCCATCATAGATCCTCCAATAAGCCCTAACGGTAGGAAATATATCCGTGATGCATATTGCATTGCGGAAACGGCACCCATCTCCCGAGTAGCTATAGCTCGTATTATGACGAAAAAAACCTGTACGAAAACAGCTGTCACTAATAGAGGAGATGCTAACTTAAAAAAAGTTTTACATTACACGTTAAGCGGGGATATTGAAAGCGTAGCTCAACTCCAGATTTTTTAGCAGACAAATAAAGAATCCAAAAGTAGACTGCATGAGCCAAAAACACCCCCCAACATAGAAGATAGATCATCTCCGCCTTATGCATATTAGAACCATAGCAAAGTGCATATGTCAGTACAAAAATTGGGAGAATATGGATAACCATTGAAGGCATACATGCAATAAAATAGCGACCTGATGCAAATAATATGCCCGTCACCAATGAGGCGAGCGATATGAAAAATATGCTCGGCATCACCACTCTAGATAATTGTACTGTTAAAAAATATTCATCTGATTGATAAGGAAATCCAGGAGCCATTACATAGCGGACGAGCAATGGTAGAACCAGCTCTATGACCATGATCATTACCATAAGGATAGGGAGTAAGACGCTAAAAACCTCAGATGACAAACGCCAAGCGTTTTCAGATCCATTTTGTTCTCTTCTTTGACTGAACATAGGAATGAAAGAATTATGAATGACACCGTCGCCTCTAGCAGCTAACCGAACAAAAATAAACTCCACATAAGCCACTGTGTAAAAAGCATCTGTTATCTTTCCTACACCAAAGACTGCAGCCATAAGACTCGCACGTACAAACCCAAGACAACGATTTACTGATTCTGATGCCACCAGCGTGAAAAAATTTCGAACAAGCTTCATTAGCACAACTCCCTACCTTCATTCGCACAAGCATTGAAACAAACACAGACTCGCGACAGATTATTTCCCAGTCCAACCCCACTAATCGCACCTAGGGAATCACCAAAATGCAATACTATAGTTGTATAAATTACGGATACAAACAAAATATTTATGTACGCATAAAAAATAATTATTTCTTATAAAACAGTTCGAGAACGAATGGCTTCAAAAATAGTCCCATCATCGAGGTAATCTAATTCACTCCCCATAGGAATACCATAAGCCAATCTGGTAATTTTAACATCTATTCCTTTAAGTTTGTCCATAATGTAATGGGCTGTCGTTTGCCCTTCAATTGTAGCACTAATGGCAAAAATCAGTTCTCGAATTTTTTTAACTTCGATTCTCTCTATCAAAGACTGTATTCCAATATCTTCTGGACCAATTCTATCAAGCGGAGAAAGGGATCCACCTAGCACATGGTATAGAGCATTTACTGCTTTAGAGCGCTCTAAAGCCCATAAATCAGCAACATCTTCTACTACTATAATCACTGAGGCATCCCGCTGTTGATCTATACAAATAGCACAAGGATCTGTAGTATCAACATTCCCACAAATAGAACAGAGACAGACTTTATTGTATATGTTGGCCATAGCCTCTGCTAAAGGACCCAATAATTGTTCCTTTTTCTTGACCAAATGTAAAGTCGCTCTCCTCGCAGAACGAGGACCAAAACCCGGTATACGCGCTAATATTTTAATGAGATTTTCAATTTCTTTCCCTGTTATTTTTTTTTGCATATTGTATATCCATTTAAAACAGAGAAAAAATTTCAGATCTTTTCTTCAAGATCATTGATAGTACTTCCTCTATCATTCTAAAATATACTCACCTCACATTTAAACCAAAATCTATGTACCATTAACAATTGATCTGATATACCGGTAGATTTGATCAACATCTATATCTATTAGAAAGGGAATTTCAAACCAGGGGGAATAGGCAATCCTTCCGTGATCTCTTGAGTCTTTGTGGCTACAAGATCTTCTATTTTTTTATGAGCATCACTGTGAGCAGCAATAATTAGATCTTCTAATATTTCAACATTGTCTTCAAATAACAGAGACCTATCAATTTTTACCCCTGTTAGCATATTCTTACCATTGATACGAACACTTACCATTCCTCCTCCAGCATTGCCTTCTGCCTCTAAAGAAGTGATGGATTCCTTCATTTTTTCCATTTTTCCCTGTATTTCTTTGAATTGTCCAACCATTTTCATTATATTGCTCATTAGTATAACCCCTCCATTACTAAAAATTTTCTATTTATTTTCTATCATTATAAATTGGGAATAGTACGGATACAAACAACTTGAGCCGTCGGGAAAATAGTACGAACAGCTTTAATATCTGAATCAATTTCAAAATATTCACAACATCTTCCTAGAGAAAATCTGATTTCCCAATCTTCACCTGTCCAATTTTTAAGCTTTGTGGCAAGATTTTCAATAAAATCCTCAGGAATCTCCTTTAGAAAAGAGACTTCTAATCTTCCCAGTTCAAAAGAAACGACATGCAGAAACCTTTGCAACATCTCTACCATTTTATAATCATGATTTTTCTCACATAACTCGATTAATTGCTTTGTATAATTATCTGGAGTACACGCACTTAATCGATTCAATACATCTTGTTTTTCAGTAATACCGGCCTCAGCTAACGGAAAACATTCATCAGAAGATATATTTCTCGGGAGTGCATTCTCACCAATAGCAAAAGAAGAAACATTCAATGCATCAAGTTTTTTTTTTTCTTTTCTTCCACGATATAGCGTGCAATTTCTTCCGGTGAAGGTAACTGAACAGCGTGTGCTAAACGTATGAGGACCATTTCAACAGCTTCCATAGGACGCGAAAAACCTTCTATTTCAGAAATACCTTTCAAAATCATTTGCCAGAAGCGAGAAAGAAAAGTAATGGACACCTCTTTGGAATATTGCAATGCTCGCGCGTTTTCAGCTTCACTATATAACAAAGTATCTGCCATCTCTGGAATGTATTTAATTCTTGTCACTAAATGAGTAAATTCAGCAAGATCATGAAGGATAACTGAAGGATTTACGCCGGAATCATATTGTGAAGAAAATTCTTGTAAAACATTGATAATATCCCCTTTTATTAAATATCCGAACAAATCCATTATTCGATTGCGATCAGCAAGCGCAAGCATCAAACGCACGCTAGAAGTCACAATCTTATCATTACATCGGGCAATAGCTTGATCTAATAAAGACAATCCATCACGGGCTGATCCATCAGATGCGCGCGCAATCATCGCAACAGCTTCAGGGTCAAATTCTATTGATTCTTCCTGCAAAATTTTTGTAAATAATTCAATAAGATCCCCAATAGAAATCCGATGCAAATCAAAACGCTGACATCGCGACAGCACTGTTATTGGGATTTTACGAATCTCTGTAGTAGCAAATATAAATTTCACATGTGGAGGAGGCTCTTCGAGGGTTTTTAACAAACCATTAAAGGCAGCTGTTGACAACATCTGAACTTCGTCCATGATATAAACCCTAAAGCGCGCAGAAATAGGCTTGTAGTAAATTTGATCAATGATTTCACGAACATCGTCAATGCTTGTGTGAGAAGCAGCATCAAGTTCAACCACATCAACATGATTCCCCCGTATGATGGCCTGACAATGCTCTCCAAATCCCTCAAATTCTACTGTAGGAACATCTATATGAGCTGTTTTATAGTTCAAAGATCGCGCAATAATACGAGCAGTAGTTGTCTTTCCAATACCCCTTGTACCAGATAGCATGTAGGATTGCGCTATCCGACCTGATTTAAAAGCATTAGTCAGAGTCTTAATCATAGGTTTTTGACCTATCATATCCGAAAAGCTCTGCGGACGATATTTTCGTGCTAAAATACGATAATTAGTTTCAAACTTAGACAGAGGAAAATGCTCTCACATTTGTAAAAAAATCCAAAATTCAACAAGAGAGGCTGAAAAAATAACCCGCTACAACATTGTTAGAGCTGCTTCTTCCCAGACCTGACTCGATTCACAAAAATAGCGTCTACCTTCCAACCCCTCAACATGATTATCAGGGATCTGCATATAAAACACAAGTCAATATCACCAACTATTATAATTATTTATATATATACTGATAAATCAACCACTTATATTGCCAATACTCTCAAACACCACTACAAATATATCATTAATTCTACAATATTTTTTTATCCTTCCCGCACTTTTTCACCCGAAAGAAAAGCTAATGCCTAAATAAATATCACATAATTTATTTACGCTATGTTAGAGAAAATATCTTCTCTCGGGATAAAAGGAATGCACCTCACAAAACTGATGCATTAAATTCTTAATTTTAGTTTTCTATGCCCCATATCATTAAAAAGAATATTTTTACATTATTAAAAAAAAACGACACTACAGATCCTCATATCTCAGGATTGATACTATTTCTGACTAGAACATGTGTTTTTCTTTCTTTACATACTAGCGAGAATAGATCATGTTCACTCACGCTGAAAAAATTCTCTATAGCTTGGATCTAAGAAAATATATGCCTAAAATATTGCAGAATTCGCTTATTTTTACGTTAGCAATAT
The DNA here is from genome assembly GCF_000590865.3 of Candidatus Liberibacter asiaticus. Lineage (NCBI taxonomy): Bacteria > Pseudomonadati > Pseudomonadota > Alphaproteobacteria > Hyphomicrobiales > Rhizobiaceae > Liberibacter > Candidatus Liberibacter asiaticus. Next base: position 492,619 of record NZ_CP010804.2, on the reverse strand, counting down.
ATTTTTATTTAGCTCCGATTCTTGCCCTCTCTCACGAAAAAGAAATATTTGAAAAAAAACCTCTACCACGTTTTGTCACAATTAAAGCTAGTCGCGCTAATTCCCGTATAGGACCTGGGATAATGTATACTGTTGTTTGTACATATTTAACAAAAGGGCTTCCTGTCGAAGTTGTGAAAGAATATGAAAATTGGAGACAAATTCGTGATTTTGATGGCACCATTGGTTGGATCAACAAAAGTTTACTTTCCGGCAAACGTTCTGCTATCGTTTCCCCATGGAATCGTAAAACAAACAACCCAATATATATTAATCTATATAAGAAACCAGATATACAATCTATAATCGTAGCTAAAGTAGAACCTGGAGTTTTGCTCACAATACGGGAATGTTCGGGGGAATGGTGTTTTGGATACAACTTGGATACAGAGGGATGGATCAAGAAACAAAAAATTTGGGGAATATATCCCGGAGAAGTATTCAAATAAAGAAAGGAATTCCACATAAGAAAATCAATATTTTACAATACTCGAAACATGTATAATTAATTTTTATGCGTTTCTAGAATTCTACGAAAGATCACATTTATGAGATTCTAGAAATATTTTTTTATATCCTCATCTTTATTTCATTTAACCTAAGGACATATAGCATATGAAGGATCAACACATTAAAGAAAAAGTTTTGGTTATCATTCCAGCTCGTTTAAACTCAATGAGATTCCCCAAAAAAATTCTTGCCGATATCAATGGACTGCCTATGATACTCCATACTGCAATCCGTGCACGCAAAGCAAATATTGGACGTGTAATAGTTGCTGTTGACGACACAAAAATAAATGAAATTGTATTACAGGCAGGATTCGAATCGGTAATGACACATACAAGTCATCAATCAGGATCCGACCGCATATTTGAGGCCTTAAATATTATAGATTCAGACAAAAAATCCCAAATCATTGTGAATATGCAAGCAGATATTCCGAACATAGAACCTGAAATCTTAGCATCTGTACTTCTACCCCTACAAAATCCTATAGTTGATATAGGAACCCTCGGGACAAGAATTCATGGTAGTACAGATCCAGATGATCCTAATATTGTCAAAATAGTTGTTGCTTCCCCTTCCGAAAATGGATGTTTTCGTGCACTATATTTTACACGTACCAAAACTCCGCATGGAACAGGACCGTTCTACCAACATCTCGGTATTTATGCTTATAGACGTGAAGCATTGAAACGCTTTACTCAACTCTCCCCTTCCGTGCTAGAACAAAGGGAATCCCTTGAACAATTACGTGCTTTAGAAGCACGTATGCGCATTGATGTTAAAATAGTCCAATCAAATGCAATGAGCGTTGATACTACAAACGATCTAGAAAAAGTGCGTACTTTAATCCCTCATGACCACCATAAAGGCCTTTATAAGAAAATTTTTAACGATAAAATATTAAAGAGTTAATAGTCAAATACATAATGCTTGATGATTAGAAATACGCATGAATTTCGCCGTTTCATTGAGAGAATCAAAGACTGATTTATCAGTTCCTGTCATGAAAATTTGACTACCTATATCAGTAACAATTCTAAAAAGCGCATTGCGTTTATCTTCATCAAGATGCGCTGAAATTTCATCTAAAAGTAAAATCGGAGCAAAACCAGTGGTATTAGATATTAAACGTGCATGCGCCAAAAAAATTCCAACTAAAACAACCTTTTGTTCTCCGGTTGAACCATGTGCTATGGTTATGGCTTTATCACAATAATCAACAATCAAATCACTTCTATGAGGACCTATTAAAGTACGCCTCGACATGGAATCCATCTTTCGTCCATCAAAAAGTTTTTTTGCATATTCTTCTTTCAATGCACAAAAAGATTGATCGAATTTCCCATCAAGAAAGCCTGTTAAACTTAACTTAATATGAGGAAAGTTTTCTTTTTGTACATATTCCATAATTAAAGAAGAAAGTGCATTTATCATCTCTACACGTGCAATATTTATTTTTACCCCTAACTCTGCCATTTGCGCTTCGATACTGCTACACCAAGACGAATCAAAATAACCTTCTGTTAATAAGCGATTACGACCGCGCATCAAACGCTCAAAATCGATCATACGACGTCTATGCCTCGGATCAATCGCAAAAACCATTCTATCCAAGAAACGGCGTCTTTCCATAGAAAGACCACTAAAAATCCGATCCATAGAAGGAACAAGCCAACTAATTCTAAGATGCTTGTTTAATTCGTCTACAACACGTATTACAACATCGTTGATCTGTAAACATCGCACACTTCTATCATCTCTGGTCTCTAGTTTTATAGATATATCTGCTAATCCTTCCATTCCTTCTACGCGTGCAAAAGTAGAAAAAAAAGAGGGAGATCCAATCCGAGTGACATCCGCATACGATGCACGACGAAATCCTCTACCAGGCGATAAGAATGAGATAGCTTCTAAAATATTAGTTTTACCTACTCCATTATCCCCAACGAAAATAGTATGCTGGGCATCAAATACTAGACGCAAGGAAGCATAATTACGAAATTCACTAATATTTAAAAACTTAATTTTGATTCTATTAGTCATAATCTAATTACAGGAAGAATCTGCCATAAAGTAAAAAAGGATATAATAATCAATTCCTATTGAGCAATCACCCTTCAATTGCACCAATACCTCGTTTCCCTAACCTAATACTTGAAGCACTATTTCTGCCGCCATGTGACCTGCTGGCTTCTTTGTATTCATACGATCCCACAAATTTTCAAAACCATGTAACATAGCACGCCGTTGCAAAGTATCCTGAGATAACCTTTCAATCCAACGCACCAATGCCTCCGAACGAATCATACTATTGAAATACTCAGGGACTAAAGGATAATCAACAATAAGATTAGGCAAAGCACAAGTCCATGTCTTTATATAAAAAATAAAAAAATTCACAATCCACTCTGATTTATAAATAGAAACAACAGGAATGCCACATAGTGCTAACTCCAAAATAACTGTTCCAGATGCAGCCATTGCAGCATTACATGTCATAAACACTTGTTTTTTCTGTTCTTTATCAATAATAATCTCAGGAGATATATCCCATTTCGAGACTATACAACGCACAAGATTTTCTTGCGATGATACTGTCACTAATGAAAATCTAAAAAAAGGATTTCGTTTAACAAGAGATGCTACAGCACTTTCAAAAAAAGGCAAAATTTTATAAATCTCTTGAGCACGTGATCCAGGCAACAAAAGTATCTTTTTCCATTGAGAAGGAGTATTTCGTTGTTTGTTTCTCTGACTATATACTTCTAATATCGAAGGACTACTACTCAAAGGATGACCTACGAATGTAGTAGGAGGTCCGCCTAACCTCTGCATAACTTCTTTTTCAAAAGGAAGAATAGATATAACCTGATTAATATACGCACACATTTTACGTGCACGTCCTTCACGCCATGCCCAAACACTTGGACAAACGTAATTAATTATTGGAAGATTTGGCATTTTTTTGCGAACACGTTTTGCCACACGGTGCGTAAAATCAGGATTATCAACAATCAATAAGACATCCGGTTTAGAAGAAACAATTAATTCTACGGTCTGATTAATACGAAAAATAAACTGAGGTAAATGTCTAACAACTTGCATAATTCCAATTACTGATAATTCAGAAAAATCAAACAAAGAAACAAGCCCTTCTTTTTGCAAAGAAGGACCACCAACCCCTACTAAATTGATAGGATAACTTACCATCTCTTTGAGAGACTTTATCAGATCACCAGCAAGAAGATCTCCTGATATCTCACCAGCAATAACAGCAATCTTAAGTGAATTCATATTGCAAATTCACGATCTATGCCACAAACAAAAATACCCGCTTCATCTGCATGTTTTTTTACAAGTTCTTTTTCCAAAACAAGAGATTTCCCAGCCTCCAAAGCAATCCCAGCAAGACCTGCCTTAATCACATTTTGCACTGTTTTTGCTCCAATAGAAGGTAAATCTGCACGCATATCTTGTTGTGACTTACACATTTTGACTAACACTCCAGATTTACCGGCGAGAATTCTCCCATTATTTCTACAGTCTACGATACGTTGCAACATAGAATCGGTTCCTTCAATCCCTTCTAAAGCGACAACCCTCCCTCCAATACTAACTGCAGATTGTCCAACATCAAGTTCAGACAACGCCTCTGCTGATTTCATAGCAGCCAATATATCCCGTTTGACATCTCTATTAGGAACACAAGTACCCAAAGAGCCTACTTGTACTAATAACTCAGGTACAATCTCATGTGCTCCAACGACACTCACTCCATAACTCTCGAGAAGATCAATGCTTGCTTTGAGAATAGCTGCATTTCCACCAGAGACTAACTGCCATATCATCTTTGAAATTCTCAATGAATCCTTAATAGAAAAACATAAATCTTGCACATTCGGACGACGATCTATTGCTCCTGCTACAACAATCCTACCTATATTGTATTGGTGTAAAATTGATCGTAAAACACAAAAATCACCTAATGGCAGTTCTCGACATTCGAAATCTTGCCAATCAAAAGAACATTCATTTAAAACTGATGCAATGACAGGTTCATCATTTTTTAACCTAGCAGCCTTTGCAACATAATAAGGCAACATACCAGAACCAGCAATGATAAGAAGACGTTTCACATATAACCCTATTTTTTCGAATTTCCCCAATTAGAAAGAGGACGCTTGCGATCAGCAAAAATAAAATTAATTATATCTGATACCTCAGGACAGCTGACATTCTGTTCGCGAATAGCTCCTGCATTCTTATAAATAGAATCACCCTGTTGAAAAATTTGTTTATACACAGCTCGAATAAGATGAATCGTATCTCTACTGAAACCAGCACGCCTCATTGCTACGACATTCACTCCTCTCAAGGCTCCAGGATTACCATTCAGGATGCCATAAGGGATAACATCATGAACAACACCCGTCATCCCTCCTATAAAGGCATATTTTCCAATACGTGTGAATTGATGTACAGCAGAACCACCTCCGAAAACCACTCTATCATCAACAATGACATGCCCTGCAATCATTACATTATTAGATAAAACAATGCCATTCCCAAGCTTACAATCATGCGCAACGTGCGAATTAGCCAAAAAGAAATTATTATCACCTACAATGGTTTTCCCGCCATACTCAACGGTTCCTCTATTGATGGTCACACCTTCGCGAATTACACATTTTTTGCCGACCAACAACTCCGTCCCGACGAAGTTATGATATTTACTCTGCGTATCCCCACCTAAAACCGCCATAGGAAAAACTTTAGTAAAATCCCCGATTTTAGTTTTACCCGCCACAACACAATGCGATATTAATTCAACACCAGCGCCAATTTCAACTTCCGAACCCACACAGCAAAATGGACCTATCAAACTATTGGGACCAATAACAGCTCCTTCTTCTACTAAAGCGAGGGGATGAATAATAGGATTGTTACCCATGCGACTCATTTTTCTCTTTTTTCTCATGCATAACCATGGCACAAATCTCCGCTTCAGCGACAACAGTATTTTCCACTTTTGCGCAACACTGAAACTTCCAAAGATCAACACGATTGCGGACTTTATTTACATGATATTCTAAACGATCTCCAGGGAAAACTGGTTTGCGAAAACGCGCTTTATCAATTGACATCAAGTATGGTGGCGCATACTGATCGAAACCATTATGAATTGCACATATAGCACCTGCTGTTTGCGCCATACCCTCAAGAATAAGAACACCTGGCATAACAGGCCTCCCTGGGAAATGACCCATAAAATGAGGTTCATTAAACGTAACATTCTTGATTCCTATCGCGGATTCGTCCCGTTGGATATTCACTACCTTATCCACAAGCAAAAAAGGATACCTATGGGGCAAAAACCGCATTAATTCAACAATATCTTTTGCATCTAAGCATGCAAGATCACTGATCATCTTACCTCTTTATCTTATATTTACTAGGTTTACTTAGCATAACCATATGGCGAAGATATTCGCCTATAGGTCGAGCTGGCATACCGCCATATTGCTGCCCCGCGGGAATATCTTTAAGCACACCGCTTTTAGAAGCAATCTGTACGTTATCCCCTATCTTGAGATATCCCGCAATACCACACTGTCCTCCTATTAAAACATTATCACCAATATAAGTAGATCCAGCAATACCAACTTGGCTAACAATAATACACCCACAACCTATATGAACGTTATGTCCGATTTGCACCTGATTATCAATCTTCGTATTTTCTCCAATGATTGTATCATCGATTGTACCACGATCAATAGCACTATTGGCTCCAATTTCAACTTTATCTTGAATGATTACGCGACCAATATGCACTATTTTATGTATATCCGATACACCCCGAGCATATCCAAAACCATCATTCCCAATTCTTACACCCGAATGCAAAATAACGCTATTTCCAATTAAAGACGAATAAATACTTGAACCAGCTCCGATGCTACAATTGCGCCCAATTCTAACTCCTGCACCTATCACAGATCCTGGACCCACATATGTTTTACGCCCAATCTCAACGCCCGGATATACAACAGCCATGGGGGCAATGACAACTCCATCTTCAATTTTCACATCTTCGCCTAAAAACGCTTGCGGACTAATACCTCCTTCAAAAGAAGATGCCTCCATATGCATTGCTTGTGGATATAAAATAGATCCAGCAATTGCAAAAGAAACTTCTGGCTTATCTGACAACAAACACGGTATATTCTTAGGGATAAATGGCACAATATCTTGGCTACAAATTATCGCAGAAGCCTTACATTTCTCAATATTATTAAGAAACTTCCGTGATATAATATAAGAGATATCTCCTGTCGATGCACGTGCAATAGGAGAAAGTGAATAAATCATCCTTTCGCCGAAATTTTCATCTAAAAGAGATGCCCCTATGCTTTGCGCTAATTTCATTAAGGCAATACCCTTATGGGATACAAAAAAATTCAATCTTTGCACTCAACAAATCCCTTTGCTTCTTAATATACCTACATGCGATTACCTATACGAAAACCAAACTGCTGAATTTTATCACCCTCTCGGTGACGCAATGGTATACCATAATAGACACCCATCATCCCGAGTGGAGAATTCCACATTATTTCTACTCCAGTAGAAACACGCCAGAAAGAATCATTCCCTTCCAGCTTATCGGCACCGAGAGCAACATGATTTGCATAAAGAGTCGCAGAATCAACAAAAAAAGCACCACGCAAACCAGCCCTTTCAGGAACAAGAGGCATGGGAAAACTCACTGCTGCACTTGCAGACGAATAAATCTTACCTCCAATCGCATATTTCTTATCCACACGCGGACCTATACCCTTATATGCAAATCCCCTCAGATAATAATTCGAACTCACTGAGAACTGATCAAACAATTGCAAATTTTTATTGCTAGGAATGACACATCCATATCCAAATCGTAAAGAACCGACAATATCAGAATCATCTGATAGAAGATAAAAATACGATGCTCGAGATCCAATCCGATGATATTGAGAATCTCCTCCAAAACCTGCATAATCATAAGAAGATGATATCAACATGCCTTTACGTGGCACAATTGGGTTATCTAGTGTATTATAGATGATACTTTGGGAAATAGAATGGCTGCTGAATTTTCCATGTTCTATTAACGTTGTATATATCGAAGGGATCTTTTCTTTTTCTGATATAGCACCATATTGTAAAAACCTAAGATCATACTTAAAACTTGTCGATATGCTTTCAGTAATAGGAACTATCATACGTACAGCAGCAGATTCATCATTTATGTCAAGAGAGCCATCTTCAAGATGGGTTTTTTGGAGATCAAAACCCGCGGATATAGGACTCCCTAAAAAATATGGATCCTCAACACTAAAAGTATAGTTTTGTACTGCATGACGTCCAAACCCTGCCGCTAAACGAGCTCTATACCCCTGACCAAAAAAGTTATTATCATCAATATGCCCTTCTACGCCCATACCCTTATCAACTTCGTAATTAGTAGCTATACCTACAGAACCAGCGCTCAGTTGTTTTACGCTCACCCTCAGAATCACATAATCGGATACATCATTTGCTGGCAATTGCGAAATATTGACTTCAGAAAAATAACCCGTGGCCATGATACGACGCTTAGCACGCTCAATCATGGAATAATTAATTGGATCTCCCTCACTCAATTCAAGTTCACGCCGAATTACAGAATCATACGATTGATCATTCCCCTCAATTTCTATCCGCTTTACATATAAAGGAGAACCTTGATCAATCAGATACTCAATATCCACTATCCTCTTTGCAAAATCTCGATTAATTCTCGTCTTTACCCGAACAAAAGGCCTTTCACCAGAAAAGAAATATTTTGAAATCTTTTCACTAGATTCTTTAATCTCCTGTGGGTTATAGAGATTACCAGATCGAATTCGAATCAATGAAAGCAACGTTTTCTTCTGGATTTCTTGTAAAGTAGATTGAATAGAAATATTCCCCACTGTATAAATTTCACCTTCATCAATCTGAAAAATCAGAACGTAACCACTCTTTTGTTTATCAAATAAAACTTGCGAAGACACTTTAACGGCAGCATAACCCCTATCATGATAAAACGCCCGTATAGCTTCTTCATCAAAACTCATTCGTTCTTTACTATAAACATCTGTTTTACCAAATGAAAAATAACCCGATGTTCTTATAGAAATAACTCTTTCTAATCTAGCATGCGAATAATTTTTATTACCCACGAATCTAATCGAATTTATTTTTGCTTTGACACCTTCTTCAATCACATAAGTAATATTAAGCGTTGTCGGAGAAATAGAATGGTGTTGTACTTTCACCATGACATTTAAATATCCTATGGATGCGTATGCTTGCTTGATGTTATGCACATCAGCATTGACGGTATCTTCATCGTATGCAGCCGCAGATCGAGAGCGAACTATCATCTTCAATTGATCATCTTTGAGATTATTATTCCCACTAAAAAAAAGATGATTGATAATCTTTCTTTCTATTAAATCTATAATAAGAACAGAATCTACAATTTTGATTTTTACATTAGAAAAATATCCCATAGCGTAAATATTTTTCACGGCATGATCCAAATCTGCATCAGAAATAGATTGTCCTACTACTACAGGAATACGAGACAAAATTACCTCTTTACCTACATTCGTGGCACCTCGAATCTCAATCCGGCGAACAATAGATGTATTTGACCCATAAACAGCAGAAAGCCCAAAAATAGCATAAAAAAGAATGATAAATCCCATTTGAAAAGATCTTGGAAAATATTTTTCTAACAACCTTTTAATTCTGCGAAAATCTTCTGTACTTTTATGCACCTATCATCTCCGAACCTTATAAACCGATTCTCTGAAATTCATATCTTATCATCAATAAGACACAAACTACTGCATTAACCCATAAATGTCATTACGAATACCAAGAAAAAATAAAAACAGGATTATACACAATCCCATCCTCGTAATAACTCTTGTAACAGAAACTCCAAGCGACTTACCTCTTATCATTTCCAAAAGAAAAGTTATTAAATGCCCACCATCCAAAATAGGAATAGGCAATAAATTCATAAAACCTATCGCCCAAGAAAACATAGCCAAGAATGCTATATAGGCATTAAAACCATGATCAAAAAAGTTTTTTGCAATCCTTGCAATACCCACGGGTCCAGATATTTGATTTAATCTTGTATCTTTCCCAAAAGCACTGCTTAATACACCCAAAAATCCTCTCGTAATTGAACTAATCTCATCTAATCCTCTTGAAAATGACTGCAAAACCGTCCTACTGTGCAATTTGGTCTCATCATAACTAAATGATATTCCAACAGATGGAACCTGCCTCTTAATACCAAATCGATCCACAGTATCTTGAAGACGAGGCATGACCTTCAGGTGCAATACACCAACATGTTCACGATACAACACGAGCGATATCTCATGCAAGGGATTTTCTCTTACATAAGGCGCAACTTCTTCAAACGCCGATACCGTTATTCCATCAAGCGATATTATACAATCGCCTTTTTTAACACCAGCAATAGCAGCAGGACTAGCGGGGGAAACATTAGATACAACCGGCTTCATTACGCCTGTATTATAGAAAAAAAACGTAAAGAACAAAATAGCCATAACGCAATTTGCCAATGGACCAGCTAATACAGTCAGAATTTTTTTCCATGGCGCAGCACAAAAGAAGGAACGCATATCTTTCTCATCTTCTGAAAAAGAAACATATCCCCCTAAAGGAATAAGAGAAACCTTCCAACGCACACCAGACCGACTGGTTATCCCAATAAGCTCTGGCCCAAATCCCACAGAAAAAGATAGCACCCTGATATTACACAAACGTGCTACCATATAATGTCCGAATTCATGTATAACTACGATGATTATCAGGGATACAGTATATAACAAAAAACAATCTAACCAAAACATCAACGGACTCTATATCTTCTTCCAAAAAATTACCCAATTCCACATCAATATATTTGTATAATTATAATACTATTTTAGCACGCCTATCATCTCTGTCGCTATTCCAAAAAAAGAAATAGCAGACATAAGAAAACAGGAAAAAACTAATCCATCAACCCTATCCATCACACCACCATGCCCTGGCAACAACCATCCTGATTGTTTAATACCAAAATACCTTTTAATATAGGATTCAAAAAGATCTCCTAGTTGGCAAGATACAGAGAGCAATATAGAAACAGCCAGCGCTAATTCGAAACAATTAGCACAAAAGAAAGATAACAAAGCCACGCCGACACCAACACCACAAAATAGCCCACCAATAGATCCCGACCAAGTTTTTCTAGGAGATATTTTAGGTGCTATTTTAGGCCCACCTACAAAACGCCCGATAAAGTATGCAAAAATATCAGTTGCCCATACTACAGACAAAACAAAAAAAACTATAACGCACCCCTTAGCATCATCTCCACGAAGAGAAGACAGTGCAATTGATGGTAATCCAGAGTATACAACGCCTAACGCACGCCAAAAGGCTCTATTCTTCATTATTGAAATCATCCAATCTATAAAAGAATAAAGCATCAAAAGAAAAAAAGCTGACTTAAAAAAACCTGTAATTATCATAAAAAATACAAGGAAAAAAGTGAATAATCCTAGAATTTTCTCACTCAAACTTAAAGAGACTGAACCCGTAATAATCTTCCATTCATAGTAGATACATAGACTCATTACCATCGTCCACAGACGAAACCATATACCTCCTATCCAAGATATTAGGATAAAGCTACACGCCATAACTAATCCGGTAACGATTCTCCATTTCAACTCTTGTAACATTCAAATAACACCTATCCCTTTTTAGATAAACCACCAAACCGTCTATCCCGAAGATTATACTGATTTAACGCATGAAAAAACAGTTCTCGAGAAAAATCAGGCCAGTATTCTGGTATAAAAACAAATTCGGAATAAGCAACTTGCCAGAGCAAAAAATCAGACAGACGCTTTTCACCACCTGTACGAATGATAAGGTCTGGATCAGGAACATCTGACGTATCCAAATATTTAGCAATTAAAGAACTATCTACATCATGCGAACACACAGAACCAGATTCTATATCTTGAAAAATATTTTTGATAGCACGTGAAATCTCGTCACGCGAACTATAATTAAAAGCAATAAATAAGTTTAATCCTGTATTAAGCCTAGTTTGATCTTCAGCTTCTTTTAACACACATAAAATATCATCATCGAGGCTTAAACGATTCCCAATAACGCGTACTTTTATATTATTTTTTTTTAAGCTATAAAATCCTTTTTTGAGAAAGGACTTGATCAATTTTACTAATTCTGAAATCTCAGAAACAGGCCTACGCCAATTGTTGATTGAAAAAGCAAAAATTGTAAGATTTTTTATACCCACTTCAGCAGCAGCAGCAACTATTTCATTGAACACCTCTATGCCCTTACGGTGTCCAGCACAACGCGGAAGACCACGAGCAGCTGCCCAACGCCCGTTACCATCCATAATGATACCAATATGATCGGGAGGTGATGAGGACATCATAGAAGCAACCACTTAAACAGAATATTCCTAAAAATTCAAAAGTGCATAATCTCCTTTTTCTTTTCTTCAAAAAAAGAGTCAATATTTTTTATTGTACTATCCGTAATTTTCTGGATATCATTTTCTAAACTCGCTACCATATCCTCACTGGCTTTCCCAGATTTCCTAGATTTCTTTAAATGATCCATACCATCACGACGAATATTGCGTACAGAAATTTTGCTTTTCTCAGCATAAGCATGCGCAACTTTGACAAGCGCAAGACGCCTCTCTTCAGTAGTCTCGGGAACAGGTATTCGCAATACTTGACCTTCAACAATAGGATTCAATCCAAGATTAGATTCATGAATTCCACGCTCTACAGATGCAACCATTTCCTTATCCCAAACAGAAACTACAAGCATACGAGGCTCTAATACTGTAACGTTAGCCACCTGATTTAGAGGGACATGTGAACCATACGCTTCAACTTTTACTAGATCAAGCATGGAGGGAGAAACTCTCCCAGTGCGCAAAGTCATCATATCTTTCTTTAAAAAAGAAATAGTGTCACCCATACGATCTTTGATGTTTTGCAAATCAATCACCTGATTCATATTTACCTTTCGCACAAATTACTAAGACTTATAAGAAAACTATTCCCCAGATATAATAGTACTACGTCCTATTCCAGACAACCCCCCCCAAATTCCTCCTGGAGAATGAATAGAAAACACAATTATAGGGATAGAACAATCACGAGCCAAAACAACAGACGCACAATCCATCACTTTTAAACCCTTCTCTATAAACTGATTATACGTTAAACTATCGAAACGCGTAGAAGAAGCATGTACACGAGGATCCGCAGAATACACACCATCTACTTGCGTACCTTTTAAAATCACATCAGCTCCTATCTCACTTGCCCGCAATGCTGCCGCTGAATCAGTCGTCAAAAAAGCATTGCCAGTTCCACCAGAAAATATAACCACTTTACCCTGAGAAAGATAAGACACCGCATTTCGACACGAAAAAACCTCACATACTTGCGGCATAAATATAGAGGACAAAATCACAGTCGGTACGTTAATTTTACGCAAAGCAAGATCTAACGCCAAAGCATTTATAACTGTCGACAACATACCCATAGAATCAACTGTAGAGCGTTCACATAACAGATAATTCTCTGCAACAACTTGACTGCCTCTGAATATATTACCCCCACCTACAACAATTCCAATTTCAATACCCTTCGCATATACTTCTGCTATATCTGCACATATCCGATTAACCGAATCTATATCAACTCCAAACCCCGAAATTCCAGCAAGAGCCTCACCTGAAACTTTTAAAAGAACACGTTTATACGGAAAATCAGACAATTACTTCTCTCTAATTAAGTTTGAACATTATAAAACACAAAGGATAATCTATTGTTTCTCTAACCATCATCATTTTCTTTACCCACAACAAAATGAGATACACCAACAACTTCAATAGAAGCACCGATTGATTTTTCAGATTCTTTCAAAAAATCTGATACAGTTTTGGAAGGATCAACAACAAACCCCTGATGCAAAAGAACACATTCCTTACAAAAGCTTTGCATCTTTCCATTTACGATCTTTTCAACAATATTACCTGATTTCCCAGAATCAAGTGCTTCTGTCATGTAATGGGCACGTTTATTAGCAACAATAGAAGGATCAAGCATCTGCACAGAAATCACCGAAGGAGAAGCCAGCATTACATGCACTGCAATCTTCTCTCCAATCGCAGAAAGCAATTCCTTATCTTCCGCAGAAGACTGCAACGCTACAAGAACACCAATCGATCCTAAACCCTCAGAAGGAGAAGCATGAAGATACGAAGAGATGACCCCTTCCGAAACACACAGAAGAGCGGAACGCCTCAGCTTAATACATTCACCGGTGATAGCAATCTGCTGCTTAATTCCATCCCCCACAGTAATCCCACTATGGTCAAATGGCATCGCAAGAACATTGTCCAAAGAACCATCGGTGGAAAGAGCAATACCCGCAATATTAGAAACAAGACTCTGAAAATCAGTGTTTTTTGCCAAACTATCGGTCTCAACATTGACTTCTACAATCGATGCCTTCTTATATCCATCACGAGCAATTCCTATAAGCCCCTCTGAAACCTTTCTACCCTCTCTCTTACTAGCTGCCATAGCTCCTTTAGTGCGCAAAATATCAATCGCTAATTCACTATCACCCTTAGCTTCCAAAAGGGCATTTTTGCAGTCCATGATACCTGCACCAGTTTTCCCACGTAACTCCTTTACCGCAACAGCAGATACCTTACTCATTTAAACACTTTCCCCCAATACGCAAAAAAATCAACTCATCAATTCAGGAACAACAGCCACCTCTTGACCATCAAGCACCGAACTTTCGGAAGATTGTGAATCCTCTTCCAGCTGCATACCCTCTTTTGAATGAACCACAGTTTCACCTGCAGACTTTGTATCTGCACCCATATAACTATGCTGTCGTGCAATACCATCAATAGCTGCCGATGCAACAAGATCGCAAAACAGCGCAATAGAGCGAGAGGAATCGTCATTTCCTGGTATGACATAATCCACCAAGTCAGGATTGCTATTAGTATCAACCACTGCTACTATGGGTATGCGCAAGCGACGAGCCTCTTGGATAGCAAGCTTCTCCCGATTGGTGTCAACAACAAACATTAAATCAGGCAATCCACCCATATCACGGATACCATCTAGAGCTCTTTTGAGCTTATCACGCTTACGTTCGATATTTAAACGTTCTTTCTTAGTAAACCCTTGGTTTTCCTTATTGAGGAGCTCCTCTAAATCTCGCAATTTCTGAATAGATTGAGAAACAGTTTTCCAGTTGGTCATCATACCACCTAACCACTTAGAATTTACACAATACTGCGCAGAACGTTTGGCAGCTTCCATGACACAATCAGAAGCTTGTGACTTCGTAGCTACAAATAAAATACGGCCGCCTCGTGCAACAGTATCAGAAATAACTTGCAACGCCTTCTGCAACATAGGAACTGTTTGAGAAAGATCTATAATGTGAGTGTTATTCCGCTCACAAAAAATGTAACGTTCCATCTTCGGATTCCATAAAAAATTCCGATGACCAAATTGTACTCCACTCTCTAAGAGCTGTCGTATGGTAAATTGTGGAAGAGCCATAACTTAAAAATCCTTGTATATCCGGTTTGTCCTCCGCAAAACGTGAATCACAATGCCAAAACATCATGCCACCGGAAAAGCCACCAACTAAATAAAAAGATGATAACTCCGTACTTTTGCGTGTGAAATATTCAACTACTTCAGGAATACACCCGACTTAATATAAAATCAAGTTCATCCCCTAGATATTGTACTTAATTGCTTAAAAAGCTTTTCTCTTCTAACAACATATTCAAGAGGCGTCCACAAATAATACCTTTTCTCTTTTCAAAAAGAAAATAAACTATTATTATCGCCAGTAGTTTCATTATATGACACCGCGTTGGATGCATAATAGAAAAACGCTAATAAACTCGCTCTTACTAGGCTTTGATTTGTCTTATCGACTTTCCTAAAATATTAATTATCAACTCGCTAAAATAACATCACACCACTTAAGAGATATACACCTATGAAAGAAAAATCTTCAACTCATTACGATAATCAGAATATCTTCATAAAAATCATACGTAACGAAACAAATGCATGTCGCGTTTACGAAGATGATATTTTACTTGCTATAATGGATATTATGCCTCGTAATCCAGGACATGTTTTGATTATTCCAAAATCTCGTATAAGAGATATTTTTGAAGCCCCCCCAGAGATTCTTTCTCAGATAGCGTTTTTAATCAAAAAAATTGCAATAGCGTGCAAAAGCGCTTTCCAAGCGGATGGCATCCAAATCTTGCAGTTCAATGGACATGCTGCAGGACAAACCGTTCCCCATTTGCATTTTCATGTTATTCCTTGCAAAAATGGGGACAACGCCTCCCATACGAATATTCACCCAACACAAAAAATAGAAAATTTTGCAAAATTGGAGATTAATGCACAAAAAATTCGCAAAGAACTACAAAACTTTCTAAAAACGACATAAAATATCGTATTACATAACAGGAAAATACATTTACTGCGCCTCTGATTCAAACTATCAATTGCTACTTTTACTCCGTAATAAGGATCCCTCATGATCACTATCGTTAGCACCTTAGAAGAAATCATTGATTCTTTCTTCGAAGAATCCAACTCTAAAAACGAATCAATTCCACAAGATGTGAAAGATGCCGTCCAATCTACCTTAGACCTATTAGACAGAGGGATAATACGAATTGCATCACGTGATGATAATGGTCATTGGAACACACATCAGTGGATCAAAAAAGCTATTTTGTTATCGTTCCAAATCAATCCTACAAAAATTATTTCAGATGGGAATGGTTATTCAACATGGTGGGATAAAATACCTGCAAAATTTGATGATTGGAAAACCAAGGATTTTGAAAAACATAACTTCCGCATTATTCCTGGCACAATAGTACGTCATTCCGCATATATCGGACCTAAAGCTGTCTTGATGCCATCTTTTGTCAATATGGGAGCTTATATTGGCGAAGGAAGCATGATAGACACTTGGTCAACAGTAGGATCGTGTGCTCAAATTGGGAAAAATGTCCATATTTCTGGAGGAGTAGGCATTGGTGGTGTACTTGAACCAATACAAACAGGACCAACTATCATAGAAGATAATTGCTTTATTGGAGCTCGTTCCGAAATAGTAGAGGGATGCATAATTCGCGAAGGATCTGTCCTCGGAATGGGGGTGTTTATTGGAAAATCTACTAAAATTATAGACCGTAATACAGGAGAAATTACTTATGGCGAAGTTCCCTCGTATTCTGTAGTCGTTCCTGGCAGTTATCCTAGTATAAATTTAAAAGGTGATATAGCAGGGCCACACCTTTATTGCGCAGTTATAATTAAAAAAGTAGATGAAAAAACTAGATCTAAAACTAGCATCAATACACTATTACGTGATTATTCATAATATCAAAACGTTTTGCTACAATGACCCCAGATTGTCTAGAACATCTCATACAATTAATAAAGTGCCCTTCAGTCACTCCACAAGACGGAGGAGCATTTTTCATACTAGTCAATACTTTAAAGCTACTTGGCTTTTCTATTGAAGAAAAAGATTTTCAAACAAAAAACACCTCAATCGTCAAAAATCTTTATGCTCGCTTTGGTACGGAAGCACCCCATTTAATGTTTGCTGGACATATTGATGTTGTGCCTCCTGGCGATTTTAATCATTGGACATATCCACCATTTTCAGCAACTATTGCAGAAGGAAAAATATATGGACGTGGAATTGTCGATATGAAAGGAAGCATCGCTTGTTTTATAGCTGCCGTTGCCCGCTTTATTCCAAAATATAAAAATTTTGGATCTATTTCCCTTTTAATCACCGGAGATGAAGAAGGTCCTGCAATAAATGGCACAAAAAAAATGCTATCATGGATCGAAAAAAAGGGAGAAAAATGGGATGCATGTATAGTAGGAGAACCAACATGCAACCATATAATAGGAGATACAATAAAAATCGGACGCCGAGGAAGCCTTTCAGGAGAGATCACCATTCATGGCAAACAAGGACACGTAGCCTATCCACATCTAACGGAGAATCCCATAAGGGGACTGATCCCACTATTGCATCAATTAACCAACATAGGATTTGATACTGGCAACACTACTTTCTCACCTACAAATATGGAAATAACAACAATAGACGTAGGAAATCCTTCAAAAAATGTCATTCCAGCACAAGTTAAGATGTCTTTTAACATACGCTTCAACGATCTTTGGAATGAAAAAACCTTAAAAGAGGAAATTAGATCGCGTCTAATAAAAGGAATCCAAAATGTACCAAAACTATCTCATACCGTACACTTTTCATCGCCTGTGAGTCCTGTCTTTTTAACACATGATAGGAAACTAACATCTCTGTTAAGTAAGAGCATCTACAATACGACTGGAAATATTCCCCTATTATCCACTTCTGGAGGAACATCTGATGCACGCTTTATCAAAGATTACTGTCCTGTTATAGAATTTGGACTTGTAGGAAGAACAATGCACGCCCTAAATGAAAACGCATCCCTTCAAGATCTTGAAGATTTAACCTGTATATATGAAAATTTTCTACAAAATTGGTTCATAACTCCTTCGCAATAAGATGACAAAGTATTTTAATATAGATAATCAAAGAATACTTTGCTGTCCCAATAACTATTTTTTTGTTAAGCATTAACAAAAAAAATATCAGAATTCATACCTTAGAAGTCAATACACGTTTTTTACGACCACGCCCAAGACCCATATTCTTAGCAAGTTTCGAACGAGTAGTAGCATATTCTCGAGAAACCATCGGATAGTCACTAGCTAAATTCCACTTAATACGGTACTCATCAGGAGTCATATTGTGATGCGTTTTAAGATGACGCTTTAAAGACTTAAATTGCATCCCATCTTCCAAACAATATAGACAACCATTTTCTATAGATTTGCGTATTGGTACTGCTGGTTTGAGCCTTTCAGGTTGCACGTTATCCTGACAAGGAGCACGAGAAACTACTCTCTGAAGCGCAGAGTGCACGTCCGTAATGAGACTTCCGATATCAGCCATCGGAACAACGTGATTGCTCACATACGCGGCAACTATATCAACAGTCATCTCGAGAAATCTCTCAGAGCTATCAAAAGAAGCATCGTCATCCATATATACAATTTCCCCTCTCTTTTGGTGGCAAATCTCTTCTCTACGTACGACACTACATAGCATGAATACAGGAAGACACATGCACCTAGATATAAAAATTAAAAAAATCAATACTTCTCATACAATTAAAGTTGCGAATCTATCGCACACCTTTTTTACTTAAAAATTTATATCAATAAAAACAATTCATAGTAAAAATATCAAAAAAAAAAAAAGAATCGCCATTTTATAATTCAGTAACAAAATAATTTCTATAATAAAAAATTTTTTCAAAAAATATTATTGATTACCTATATACCTTTACTTTCTATAAAAGTTTTTACTTACCATATACTTGTCTTTCTACCTTACAACATAATAAAAACTACAGAACATACCTAGTCGATATTCGAATTACAAAAACACACTTACACATTATAGATTGAGTACTAACACTCACAAAAAATACTAGATTACACTTACCAAAGCAAACCAAACGCCACTTTTCAACGAAAAGAGAATATTTTGTTAATACGATTTTACAACAAAAGTCATTTCATCAATATACTCACTCATACACATAAATTAAAAAAATCGAAAAACTAAAACACTAACAATCAAACAATAGGTTTTCCTGTATTCTGATCAACGACCTTCATAGACAATTTAATTTTTCCCCGATCGTCAAAATCCAATAATTTCACCCACACAGTATCACCTTCTTTGACGACATCACTTGTCTTAGCAACTCTCTCCGTAGAAAGCTGAGATATGTGTACAAGTCCATCACGTGCACCACAAAAATGCACGAAAGCACCAAAATCCATAACCTTAACTACTTGTCCTTTATAAATCTTATTGACTTCTGGTACATCCGTAATGGAACGTATCATCTCACGCGCAGCCTCTATTTCTGCAAGGGAAGAAGATGCTATTTTAACGGTACCATCATCATCTATATTGACCTTTGCACCCGTCTGTTCAACTATACCACGGATAACCTTACCCCCCATTCCAATGACATTTCGTATTTGATCAGGAGGGATAGCCATAATTTCAACACGTGGGGTAAACTCACCAAGTTGCAAACGACTCTCTGAGAGAACCTTAGACATTTCATTTAAAATATGAAGACGCCCTCTCTTTGCTTGTTGCAAGGCCATCACCATAATATTTTCAGAAATCCCCCCTATCTTCATATCCATTTGCATTGCAGTAATACCCGAATCCGTCCCTGCAACTTTAAAATCCATATGCCCTAGATGATCTTCATCTCCCGATATATCAGACAAAATAATGAAATCATCCCCGTCTTTTACCAATCCCATAGCTATGCCCGCAACTGGTTTGGAGATAGGAACACCAGCATCCATCAACGCTAATGAAGATCCACATACTGTTGCCATTGAAGAAGAGCCATCAGATTCAGTGATTTCAGAAACTATGCGTAAAGTATAAGGAAACTGTGCAGTCTGTGGCAAAACAGGATGAATAGCTCGTCGCGCTAACCTACCATGACCTATTTCACGCCGACTAGGAGCTCCCATTCGACTAACTTCTCCTGTAGCACAAGGTAAAAAATTATAATGCATCATAAAATCATTTCTTTGTGTTCCAGATAAAGAATCGACATATTGCTCATCTTCTCTTGTCCCAAGAGTTACCACTACTATTGCCTGGGTATCACCTCGAATAAAAAGCGATGAACCATGTGTACGCTGTAGAAGACCAACTTGTGCACTAATATCACGCACTGTCTCAGAATCACGTCCATCCATACGAACTTTTTTGTCCAGCATGACCGTACGAACAACCTTAGCCTGTATATCCTCAAACACAGAAACGATTTCTCCTTCGTTCCAAGAAGAATGCTCACTACTAAAATAAGAAACCATTTTTTTCTTAAGATCATCAATCTGTTTACAACGCACATATTTCTCAGGGATAAAACAAGAAACCCGAAGATCTTCTTTGATCATCTGGGACATTTCCTCTTCCAATTTCGAAAAATCCTTTGAATCTATGACTATCGGCTCTTTTGCACACATCTTTGCAAGTTTGGAAATAGCTTCAATAACAGGCTTACATTCATTATGACCAAAGATGATAGCATCCAACACAACATCTTCGGACAATTGGTTAGCCTCTAACTCAACCATAAGAACAGCATCTTGAGTACCCGAAACAAAAAGATCAAGAGATCCCTGATCTTCATCTAAACGTGGATTTAAAACATATTGCCCATTGATATAATCCACTTGTGCACCCACAACAGGACCTTCAAATGGCAATCCCGATAACATTAACGCAGCAGATGCGGCTACCATACTGACAACATGAGGACTACTTTCCAAATCATGTTGCATAACATTAATGATTACCTGTGTCTCATTTTTATAACACTTTGAAAACAAGGGACGAATAGAACGGTCAATCATACGAGAAATCAAAATTTCATTTTCTGTAGGACGAGACTCACGCCTTAAGTATCCCCCTGGAATTTTACCAACAGCATATGTCCGTTCTTGATAATTGACAGTTAAAGGGAAAAAATCTTGTCCATCTTTAAGAGACCTATCGTACACAACAGTAGCTAAAACAACCGTCTCTCCATAAGTTGCCAAAACAGCTCCATCAGATTGTCGTGCAATCCTACCGGTTTCCAATTTAAGCGGACGACCAGCCCACTCAATTTCAACTGTATGCACATCGAACATATTACACATCCCTAATTCAAAAACCAATCAGAATAACATACTTCACAAAAAGCATGCAAAAAAGAATCAGCTGGATAAAAAAATCCAATTGTCCTCATTAACACTTGAACCCATCTCAATAAAATACGATGGATCAGTTACCTATCACCACATAAAAACTTACTTAAACCCAATATGGAAGGGAAAAGAAAAAGATTACCGACGAAGTTTCAAACTTTGAACTAGTCTCTTATATCTCTCTACATCTTTTCTTTCAAGATATTTCAAAAGAGAACTTCTTAAAGAAATTAATCTACCAAGTCCTATTTTAGAATTCACATCTTTTTTAGCACTCTTAAAATGCTCTGTAAGATTTGCTATCCGTTCGGTGCAAACTGCAACCTGTACTTCTGGAGAACCAGTATCCCCTGGTGATACAGCATATTCCTTCATCAACTCTCTTTTGCGCTCTAAAGTTATTGACATAAACACTCCTTTCAAAGAAAAATATACAAATGTAAACCAACACCCTTCTTCCAATAGACCAATGAATTGTGTTAATCTACATTTTTTCAATCAATGGAAAACCATTTTACTGAAATAACCTTTTTATCACTTAAAAACCTTATCACTTTTCAAGTGCTACAGGTATTTTTGGCAAACACATCAATGCATTTAGTTTCCAATAACTCTGCAAGGATGTATCATATCGAAATCGAAGCTCCGGCACATATCTTAGGTTTCTAAGAGATCGACCTATACGTCCTCGAATAAATTTGATGTTGCAATTCAAAGCAGAAATTACTCTGTCAGGAGAAACATCTAGAGGTAACGAGATATACACCGTAGCAACTCTCAAATCGACTGACATACAAACCTCTGAAATAGATATAACATCCCTACTAATTAAACGATCTTGAAACTCATTATTTAAGATCACCCACATCAGAGCAGAACGAACTTCTTCTCCAACACGTAACGCACGCCTAGAATTTTTTGGATTCTTATTTTTCAAAGCATGATATCCTCTAAATACTTAACTGCCATAAAAACAATAACAATCTATCAAAGAGAACGTTTTATATGCTCTATACTAAAACATTCAATCATATCACCAGCTTGTATATTATCATATTTTTCAAAAGCCATACCACAATCTTGTCCTGCATGGACCTCTGAAACCTCATCTTTAAAACGCTTAAGTGTTTTAAGTTTTCCTTCATAAATCACCGTGCTATTACGTATAAGACGTACACCTGATCCACGCTCCACCTTACCTTCCGACACCTTACAACCAGCTACATTTCCCAACTTAGTAACGGCGAAAACCTCTAATACTTCAGCATTACCTAAAAACGTTTCTCGAATTTCCGGAGACAATAACTCTGACATAGAATCTTTTATTGAATCAAGAAGATCATAAATGATCTTGTAATAAAGTATCTTGATTTCATCTTTTATAGCAAGAACTCGCGCTTGAGAACTTGCCCGAACATTAAAACCAAAAATGACAGCACCAGACGCTTTAGCCAAAGATACATCTGTTTCGTTAATTGCTCCAACACTAGAATGGACGATGGAGAGACAAACCTCACTATTTTTCAATGCACCCAAAGAATCAACAATGGCCTCTACAGAACCCTGAACATCACCCTTTATAATAACAGGAAATTCTTTCATTTTAGATGATATATTTGCATTCTTCACAAGCTTCTCTAAAGCACTATGCGAACCCAATCGACGTGCCATAGACTTATTTCGTGTCACACGCTGTCTATATTGCGCGATCTCTCGTGCACGACTTTCACTATCAACAACACCAAATTTATCCCCAGCCATCGGCATTCCTTGAAGACCAAGAACTTCAATTGGCATAGATGGCACAGCTTTTGAAATACCCTGCCCCCTATCATTAAACAACGCTCTAATCTTTCCCCATTGATCACCAACAACCAAAATATTACCCTTACTTAAGGTCCCCTTTTGCACTAAAACAGTGACAACAGGCCCCCTTCCACGGTCAAGCTTGCCTTCAACTACAATCCCTTCCGCCTTACGGTTGATACTGGTTTTCAAATCTAGCATTTCTGCTTGCAAAAGAATAGCATCAAGTAACTTATCTAAATTGAGGTTATTCTTTGCAGAAATCTCAACATCTAGAATATCCCCCCCCATACTTTCAACAAAGACATCGTGTTTTAACAAACTCATACGCACTTTTTGCGGATCTGCGCCTAGCTTATCAATCTTATTAATCGCAACGATAATTGAAACATCCGCGGCTTTAGCATGATTAATAGATTCAATAGCCTGAGGCATTATTTCCTCATCTGCAGCTAATACAAGAACAGCAATATCCGTAACACGAGCACCACGAGCACGCATTTCATAGAAAGCGGCATGACCTGGAGTGTCAAGAAATGTAATATTTTTTCCTTGATAAGCAACTTGATAGGCACCTATATGCTGAGTTATCCCCCCTATTTCTCCTTTTGCCACATCAGCTTTGCGTATAGCATCAAGAAGAGATGTCTTACCATGATCTACATGTCCCATAATCGTCACAACAGGAGGACGAATATCCAAGTCACTTTCACTATCCGCGACATCAAAAATACCCACTTCGATATCTGACTCTAAAACACGCTTCACAGTATTTCCAAATTCATTGGCGATTATCTCAGACAGATCTGCATCTATGACATCTCCCGGCTTCATGATCTGCCCTTCTTTCATCAGAAACTTTATAACATCCGCTGAACGTTCCGACATACGTTGAGATAATTCTTGTATTGTAATAGTTTCGGGAACTACGATCTCGCGAGAAATTTTTTCTCTCTTTTCCTGCTGTTGATTCCGACGAAATTTCTCTTGCCTACGACGCATCGCTGAAAGAGATCTTCCTCGCGAAGCTCCTCCCTCTTCATCAACATCAGCCGCTACAGCAATCCTAACTTTCTTATACTTTTTATCATCATCTCCCACCTTATTACGAGTCACAGGCTTGGATGAATTAACAGAAGCATACTTACCTGCCCCACCTCGAGATTTACCACGATTACTACTCGCATCACTTGAGGATTCTCTAAATTTATTATTAACTACACTTGAAGAATCGCTATCACCCATATCATGCGATAAAATAACAGAGGATTCCACCTCTGTGCCCACATCAACATCTTTAATCTCAAGATCCTTTTCTTTACAAGGATCTTCTAAAACCTGCTCAGGAACCTGCTGACTATCACATACCTCAGGGAGGTCAATACTGCTTTCTTGAGAAGGTTGTTCAAGCGATTGTTGTTCTAATCTCTTTCGCAATTCTTCTTCACGTACCTGTGCTTCATGAAGTGCACGACGGCGACTTTCTATCTCCCCTTGAGAAAGTCCTGCAAAAGAAGAATCATTTTTTTGCGAAGACACTTTGTCAGAACGAGATGCTCTTCTAAAATTTCCTTTAGCCTTCGCCTGCGATAAATCTTGAGAACTATCGGAAGAAGATTCTATAACCCGTGAACTCTTACGAAACACAGATACCTTCTCTTCTCCCTGAACATAGGAACGACGCTTACGTGTCTCCACCACGACAGATCTAGCCCGACCTTGATTTGCGCCCTGGTTTTGGAATGAAGAATGCCCAACGCCTAAAGATGAGGTTTTTAGAGTTAAAGTCTTTTTCTCCACCACATTCGATTTCTTGTTATCTTTATTATCTGTCATAAGCCCTTAATCCACCGCGGAGAAAATAAAAAACCAACCTTTTATACACTTCCAAATCCTATTACACAAATCTCTAATATACCCACGCTTATCAATACTTATCTAAGCCCTTAAATATAATTATCAGACCTACCACCATAATAAATACTATCCAATTGCAAAATAATTGGAACATAGCTACACGAAAATAAAAAATTCACCTAGTAATCACAACCAATGCGAACAGAGGGGATACTACCACACCACTCATTAAGAACAAATCAAATCAATTGATCCTCTTTAACTAGCATCTTGAACCTCTTCATCCGCAACTTTTTCTTTTTCAATCCAACCCATTTTATAACGCGCATGGATAATCATACTTTCAACCTGATCTTTTGGAGTCCCTAAACTCGATAAAAAACCATCAAACTTTTCAATATTACCACCCTTATTTTCACTCCAACCTAACAAATCATCCACAGAACAGCCTGCTAGATCCTCCATGGTTTTAATACCATTTTCTCCAAGAGCTACTTTTATTTTAGAATCGATTCCAGGGATACTACACAATTCTTCTGAAACACCTAATTCCCTTATTTTCTTCTGAAGAGTGATATCTATACCTTCAAGGTACTCTCGCGCTCTCCCCTGTATTTCAACAGCTGTCTCTTCATCAAAACCTTCAATAGAGGCGATTTCGCTAATCTTAACACATGCCAACTCTTCAACATCAGCAAAACCTTCAGCGACAAGGAGATGCGCTATTATTTCATCAACATTAATAGCTTGCATAAAAAACTGAGTGCGTTCATTAAAATCTTTTTGACGATTAATAGAATCTTCTTCTTCAGTGATAATATCAATTGTCCAACCTGTTAACTGAGAAGCAAGACGTACATTTTGTCCACGACGACCGATTGCTAAGGAGAGTTGCTCTTTAGGAACGATAACTTCAATGCGCCCAACATCCTCATCTAAGACAACTTTTGTCACGATAGCTGGACGCAGTGCATTGATCACAAACGTTGCAGAATCAGGAGACCAAACGACTATATCTATCTTCTCATCCCTTAATTCTGTCACAACTGCCTGAACACGTGATCCACGCATACCAACACAAGCACCAACAGGATCAATAGAAGAATCACTAGAGAAAACTGCTAATTTCGCACGAGAACCAGGATCACGTGAGACTGCTTTTACCTGAACAATCCCATTATAAATTTCCGGAACCTCCATATGAAACAGCTTCACCATAAACTGTGGATGCGTGCGAGACAATAGAACTTGAGGCCCCCTTTGTTCGCGCCTCACATCATATATGTAGCTTTTCACACGATCTCCTGGACGCAGATTCTCCCGCGAAATTGTCTCATCACGACGAATCACCCCATCCGAATTCCCGAGATCAACAATTACATTACCATATTCAACACGCTTAACAGTGCCACTAATAATTTCCCCAACCTTATCCTTAAACTCGAGATACTGACGATCGCGTTCAGCTTCACGCACTTTTTGGATAATTACCTGTTTAGCAGATTGAACGGCCACTCTACCAAAATCCATTGGAGGAAGAGGATCACTCACAACCCCGCCTATATCAATACTAGGATCACGATCACGAGCTACTTTCAATGAAATCTGACAAGTATAGTTTTCAACTTCTTCTACCACTTCTAATAGACGAAACAAGGAAATATCTCCCGTTTCTGGATTAATTTCAACCCGAATATCAGACATCGTGCCATAAAGAGAGCGCGCAGCCTTCTGAATAGAATCTGCCATGACCGAGAGCACTACATCCCTATCTATTGATTTTTCATAAGCAACAGCATCTGCAATTTGCAAAAGCTCAAGTCGGTTTGCGGAAACCATCATACAAATCTCCCTAATTTCTCACAATCCAGCATAACTTCCATAGTTATTCAAGGAAGCACGTAGTAATTCATCAGTAACAATAAGCCTAGCCGAAAGAAGAGAATCAAACGATATTGCAATCTGCAACTCATTCATATCCTTCTCCCCCCTTTTCTCTTTTTCAAGAAAAAAACCAGTCTCACTAGTTCCCATAATTTTCCCGATTAATTTTTGTTTGTCCCCTGAGGACAAAACTATCTCACACGCCACAACGTGACCATTCCATCGTAGAAAATCAGATTTTCTAACCATCGGACGATCAATTCCAGGAGAAGAAACCTCCAATCGATAATGCCCTTCTATTATATTTTCCACATCAAGAATCGGGGATATAGCCTGAGATAACTCTTCACAGTCACGCAATGTCATATTCCCATCATCACGTTCCACAAAAATCTGCAACAAAAGATTTTTTTCTTCTAAAAGAGATATCTGTACACTCCTAAAACTCATTTCTTCGATAACAGGCTGAATTACACTAGATATATCACCAGCCAATCCCATATCTCCAAAAATCCGAGGCTCATATTTACTATGCAAAAAATGCGTACTTTCCAACGCTTACCCTCACTATACCCAACCTTACAAAACAAAACGGCGGGAAATGACCCCGCCCCTACCATAATCAAAAGCACTAACAATAATGCTAAAATAGTAATGCTCTCATGTCTAAATTGTCAATACTCATCACTATATACTATGCCATAAAAACCTGCAAACT
This sequence comes from Candidatus Liberibacter asiaticus, assembly GCF_000590865.3. Taxonomy (NCBI): domain Bacteria; kingdom Pseudomonadati; phylum Pseudomonadota; class Alphaproteobacteria; order Hyphomicrobiales; family Rhizobiaceae; genus Liberibacter; species Candidatus Liberibacter asiaticus. Next base: position 464,695 of record NZ_CP010804.2, on the reverse strand, counting down.
AGCACTTTATACAATAACTTGTAAATTTCAAAGACACCTATATTATCAAAATCTCCACTTAAGATTAATTACCAACTGTATTATTTTTTGATAAAATAAACTCTTCTAGTCATAAAGCGAATATACAGTAAAAAAACAAATAACATTGAAGACACTGCGGATAAAACAGTCGCTAATAACGGTTGTAAACCCTGAAAAGTTAGTAATAATTTTACGTAAAAAGCGTAATTTAGGATGGATAACATAAAATACATGACCCCATAACGAACTGTTTCAAGAAAAGACTTACGCCGCAATTTAAGAAATATAAACAAACGGCTTGGTATCCAAGTCACTAAAAACGCTACTGCGATAGAAAATATCCTACTATAAAATGGATCAGCTCCACATTTCATCAATATAAAAAATCCCATCACATCTATAAAAAAAACAACAACGATATTGATAATAAAAATAATACATTGCTTCACATGACATCTTTCATAAATTTTATTAATTTAAACCCGCAGATACTTTCAATACGTATCTAAATATTCCCAATATAATGTTATATTAAAAATTAGTATAGGATATCGTGAACAGACTTTCTTACTCCACCAAGCATCTCATACCTAAAGGACTTACACACATACCAAAACATATTTAAAAAAGCTCGCCATAACATAATCAGATGGCATTACTATGAAAAAATATTTTTAACATAATGCTTCTATAAGGAACGGCAATTTAATTTATATTGCATTATAACGCTGAAACTTATGAACCTCATTATCAAAATTTATCTAACTTTCATCCTATCTATGAATTATGATAATTCCTCTCCCAATATATCTCAAAACAATTAAAAGCGCTTGCGAACAATGAATCCTTTTTCTCAAAAAAACTCTTTGGACCACCCAGAATATTCTGTATCAGAACTATCCTACCATCTAAAACATATAGTTGAATCGAATCTTTCTCATGTATGCGTGCGAGGGGAAATATCTGGATATCGAGGAATCCACTCATCAGGACACGCATATTTCTCCTTAAAAGACAATCACTCACGAATTGATGCTATCATCTGGAAAGGCACACTCAACAAAATAGAGTTTCTTCCAGAAGAAGGAATAGAATTTCTTGTCATCGGGAAAATCACTACTTTTCCAGGATCTTCGAAATATCAAATCATCATAGAATCCTTGATCCCATCAGGCTCGGGAACACTTCTGACTGCTTTAGAAAAAAGGAAAAAGAAACTACTAGAAGAGGGGCTTTTCTCCGACCAACACAAAAATCCTATACCCTTTATACCCAAAATCATTGCAGTTATAACATCTCCTACCGGAGCGGTCATTCGTGATATTTTACAAAGAATTTCCTGCAGATTTCCTTTGCGAGTCATTATTTTCCCAGTCAAAGTACAAGGAGACGAATGCCCCAAAGAAATTGCCAATGCAATTCTTCAACTAAACACCCTAAAAGAAGGAAGAACCTGTCCTAGACCAGATATTATCATTCTTGCCCGTGGTGGTGGTAGCATAGAAGATCTATGGCATTTTAACGATGAAATGATTGTACGAGCTATTGCAAATAGCTCTATTCCTATCATATCAGCCATCGGACATGAAACCGATTGGACACTTGCTGATTATGCCGCAGATTTACGAGCCCCCACTCCCACAGGAGCCGCAGAAATGGCAGTCCCTGTGAAAGAGCACCTGCAATCATCTCTCATAAACCTTGAAGCCCGATTAAATAACATAATCATTCGATTAATAAAATACAAAATCAATACCCTTAATTCTTTACTCAAAGCTCTTCCAAACTCTGATCAAACTCTTTCATGTTCACGTTATAGACTTGATAGATTACCCCGCGAATTAGAACACAATCTTGAAATCATAATTTTTCGTAAATATCGTCACTTCAACCACATAATCAATAGGATAAAATCAGATTTTCTTATACACAACATTCAAAAAAATCGTCAACATATCCTAGAAAAACAACAGCATATTGAACAAATTGTCAAACAACACCTACGTTATATTTTCTTGGAAAAAAAAGAAAAAATCGCAATTCTCCACATGCTACGCGAACAAACAAAAAATCGCATATTCTACCTTCATACTCATATAAAAAAGCTAATCACCCGTATCGAATTCATACTATCGCATAAAATAAAAAGTTGCCATACATCTGTCTCAATTACCACCCGAATCTTGCAATCCTTTGCTTATAAAAACACACTTAAACGAGGATATACCTCTATCCAAGATACCAATAATAACTTTATCACCCAAAAAAGAAACTTAGCCACCAAAACAAGAATTCTGATCAATTTTTTTGATGGACAAGCCAACGCCATCGTAATAAATAAAGCCCCTCCAAAGGAACAGCCTACAAAGAAATGCCAACTCCATAATAACAAGAGGGAAAAGCAAGGAACTCAAGGGGAGTTATTTTAAAAAGCCCACTCTCCTCCCCTCATAATAGGAACAAGGACGCCGTTTTTTGTAAGCCCATCAACGTTCATATCTCCAGAACCAATCATCCAGTCAATGTGAGTTATACTTGAATTGCCACCTCTTTCTTCTAGCCAATTATCAAGTGCATTATCAGGTTTTTTAAAGCATTTAGAATAGCACTGTCCAAAAGCTATATGCGAAGCAGCATTCTCATCAAACAAGGTATCATAAAACAAAGTATTCATTTTGGACAAAAGAGAAGAATGTGGGACTAACGCCACCTCTCCAAGTCTACGCGCTCCTTCATCAATATCCAAAATTTTATTCAGCATCTCTTCTCCCTTCGAAGCAGACGCTTCAACGACGCGCCCTTGATCAAAGCGCACCCTGATATTCTCAATCAACATACCTTGATATACGAGCGGTTTGGTACTAGTTGCATATCCCTCTACTCTCCTTGCATGTGGAGCGGTGAATACTTCTTCTGTGGGAATATTAGGATTACACATGATGCCATTTTGTGCGATAGAAGACCCACCTGACCACCGATGTCCCTCTGCTAACCCAACCTTTAAAGATGTATTGGGGCCCGAAAAACGAATTTCCGCAAAATCTCTTTGGCTTAACCATTGAGACTTTTGATGGAGAAAATTATTATGCTCTGCCCAAGCAGCTATGGGATCAATGCAATGGGCGCGAGATACAGAAAAAATGGTGTTTGCGAGTTTTGCTATAGCGATTGGAACAGGATCGTCCGGATAAACGATTTCCGCCCAAGCACAACTTGGAAAAGGAACAATACTCCAATTAATATCAAAATTGGAAATCCTCTCTAAAGCCGGTTTATAAGCCTTTAAATACGCTTGGTTCACACGACTCACTTTGTCAGAATCTTCATTAACAAGTAGTAACGGATTGTCACCAGAAATACTCAACAAAGCAGTATTATCCGAATACGCCTTTGCGAGTCCTTCACAAAACCAATCTGCAACTCTATCAAAAGCATAATCAGCGCCATACTTGTAAAGCATGAGAGTAGCTTCGCTATCTTTATAAAAAACACTAACTAATCCAGCGCCCAACATATAAGCATGTTTAGTGATTAATCTTGCTAGAGGCAACGCGCTAACCGGAGCCATAACTATAAGATGTTGTCCTTCTTGAATATTCACACCAACTTGTAATGCAACTTTTGCAAGTTTTTCCAGTAAAAATTCATCTACATGAGCGACAGTTGAAATACTCTTATCCATAGAAACCTCTTTATTAATAATAATGGTCAATTCCCTATCCTAAAGAACGATTGACTGTAAAATTAACTTCTAGAATCCAATACAATGCCTCGTAAGTCTTGCCTATCCTTCAATCAAAAGAAATTGCAATATCGTATAGCCCAGTATATAAACAAATACTAGGATGGTCGTTCATGTTGCTCGCGATTAGGAGTCATTTATCTTATTCCTCCGGAATCAATGTATATACAAAATCGTACATGGACATCGCCTTCTAATCTCAGGGCTATCAAGGAATGTTGCACCAAATGAAGATTATTCGAAACTTTCTTACGGTATGTGCATCAACATTAGGGAGTCGTTTTCTCGGATTTATACGTGAAACCCTAGTAGCCGCGACGCTTGGGGTAGGAAAGGTAACCGATGTTTTTTACGTAGCATTTTATTTGACTTTTATTTTTCGTCGATTAGCCGCCGAAGGTATCTTTCATAATTCTTTTATTCCCCTATTTTCCCAAGAAAAAGAAAATAATGGATCTGAAAGCGCTCAGCGTCTGTCTTCTGAAATTTTCAGCATTCTAATCCTTAGCCTCGTAGTACTAACGGTTGTCGTAGAGCTCATCCTACCATTGCTCATTCGCTTTATAATAGCTCCTGGATTTGCTGATCAATCAGATAAATATTTCTTAACTATACAATTATCCAGAGTAATGTTTCCAAGCATAATTTTCATATCACTTGCCTCATTAGTAACAGGCATGCTATTTGCATTAGGGCGTTACTTTATTGCATCTATAGCCCCAATAGTCATCAATGTTTTCCCAATTTTTGCGCTAACATACGCACTCTGGCATCCTTCTAGTCCGCAAGAAACAACATATCTTTTGGCTTGGGGAGTATTCTTGTCCAACGTAGTCCACTTTTGGATCGTTTACTGTTGTGCAAAAAATGATGGAGTTAAATTGCGCTTTCAATATCCTCGCCTAACACACAATGTTAAATTTTTTTTAAAGCTCACATTCCCCCTCATGGTGACAGGTGGTATTATTCAAATAAGCAATATTGTAGGACGAGCTATAGCTTCTAGAGAAACAGGAATTATTTCCGCAATTCAATATGCAGAACGGATATATAGCCTGCCAGTAGGAGTCATTGGAGGGGCTATGATGATTGTAATATTACCAGCACTATCTCGTTCTCTAAGATCAAAAAACAAACAAAAAAGCTTTGAACTGCAAAATCAAGCAATTGAATGTATCTCGTTCTTCGGTATTCCTTCTGCTGTTGCTTTATTTATGCTCTCGAAAGAAATTGTCCAAACACTCTATGAACGGGGTGCTTTTTCTTCCCAAAATACCATCCTTGTATCTTCATTTTTATCGATTTACAGCATAGGTATACTCGCAAATATTTTATCGAAAAGCCTGAGTACAGCATTTTATGCTCAAAATGATATGAAGGCTCCCATGAAATTTACTATAGTATCGATTGCCATAAATTTGACGATAGCAATAGGATCATTTCCATTTATTGGAGGATATGGCATTGCTCTTGCGGAAGTCTCTTCATCATGGGTAAACACAATTTGTCTAGCTATTACTTTGCTAAAACGTAAACAAATAAATTTACCATTCAAAACTATTTATAGAATCTTATCAGTTTCAATATCTGCAGGATTAATGGGATTTTTTATCATATTATTTAGACCTTACTTCAATCAATTTTCCTCAGCGACAACATTTTTCGACCCGTTTAAAAACCTTGTAATCATGTTGTCAGGTGCAATGTTAGTCTATTTATTTTCAATTTTTCTGTTTCTTGGAAAAGATTTTCTATCCCCATTGCAACAAATGATTCGAAAATAATCACAATATTTGCTTGACGTATATTTCACTTCTCATTATTCTCATACGATGATCTTATTTCGTTGGAGAGATTCAATGCTTTCATCTGATAATTTGTTTGTATCTGGAGTTCAGCCAACCGGGGTATTGCATCTAGGTAATTACCTAGGTATGATCCGCAATGTTATCAGGAGGCAAGAGACTTGCAATCATCTTGGAATGTACTTCATCGCAGATTTGCATGCTATTACCAATAACATTGTTCAAGAAAATCTGCGATATCAATCTCGTTTATTCGTTGCATCGTTCTTGGCAGCCGGAGTTGATCCATCTCGAAACATCATATTCAAACAATCCGATGTTGGTTACCATGCTGATTTATCGTGGATTTTGAGTTGTGTCGCACGCATGGGATGGATGAATAATATGATACAATTCAAAGAAAAAAGTAAAGAAAATAAGGAAGAGACTGCTTCTCTTGGATTGTTTATGTACCCTGTTTTAATGGCGGCAGATATACTGTTATATCGTGCTACTCATGTGCCTGTAGGAGAAGATCAAAGGCAACATCTTGAAATCACTCGCCTTATAGCGCAAAGGTTTAACACAGAATTTGAACGTAAAATAAAAGAAGTTGCTCAAAAATATGCACAGGAAGAACAATATAGCAAAGGTTTTTTCCCTATCATTGAGGGTTTGATAGACAGTTCAGCATCCCGTATCCGATCTTTAAGGGATGCATCTAAAAAAATGTCTAAATCTGATTCTTCGGATTTTTCGCGTATTAACCTACTAGATAATCCTGATATTATTGCAAAGAAGATTCAAAAAGCCAAAACTGATGGTGATGTATTACCTTCAGAAGTTTCTGGACTTGAAAACAGACTTGAAGCGAAAAATCTTATAGAAATTTTCGCAACAATGAGACAAATTAAAATAGAAGAAGCTCTCAAACAATTTGGAGGGAAGAATTTCTCTCAATTCAAGTTAGCGTTGGCAGATGCTGTTATAGAGGAAATTGTACCTATATCTCAAAAAATACAACATCTCTTAAAAGATAAATCTTATCTTGATACTATTTTAGTTGAAGGAGCAAATCGCGCTCGCTGTCGTGCTCAAGAAACCATGAAATATGTTAATGAAATAGTCGGACTGTCTCATTAAATAGGTATATAAATAGATTAAAGAAATAGCGCATGTGCGTTTAAAGTTGCGTGTGTTTTATAGTACTTGGCAAAGTGATGTTCCCTAAACAGAAGAAATATTCCTTTTGAAAGTAATTATATATAAAATATGCAAACACATCAAATTCTCTGTTGTTTTGTTCAATAGTACATCATTCATAAATTAGAATAATTTTATCAGTGCTTGTGTATAAGAGGTAAAATATTGGCTGTTTATACCCATCCTCCTCAAAAAGAAATCCAGAGTTTTGTACAAGAATACGCAATAGGACAATTAAATTCAGTACAACCTATCATTCATGGTGTAGAAAACTCTAATTTTGTCATTCAGACTTCTAAGGGAACCTTTATTCTTACTATCTATGAGAAACGTATGAATGAAAAAGACCTTCCTGTTTTTATTGAATTATTACACTATATTTCTCGTAATAAATTACCGTGTCCTATACCGATTCCTAGAAACGATGGAAAGCTTTATGGCTTTCTCTGTAAAAAACCTGCAAATATCTTCTCTTTTATTAAAGGAAGTCCGTTAAATCATATTTCTGATATACATTGTGAAGAAATCGGAAGTATGCTCGCTTCCATGCATCAAAAAACAAAGAATTTTCATTTGTATAGAAAAAACACACTATCTCCTCTTAATTTAAAATTTTTATGGGCAAAATGTTTTGATAAGGTAGATGAGGATTTAAAAAAAGAGATAGACCATGAATTTTGCTTCTTAAAAGAATCTTGGCCTAAAAATTTACCAACTGGTATTATTCATGCAGATCTATTCCCAGATAACGTACTCTTTTACAACAATAAAATTATGGGATTGATTGATTTTTATTTCTCCTGCAATGATTTCCTTATGTATGATCTCTCTATTTGCATTAATGCTTGGTGTTTTGATGAAAATAATACTTACAATCCATCTAGAGGATTCTCTATTCTTAATGGATATAATAAAGTACGGAAGATTTCAGAAAATGAACTACAATCACTCCCTACACTCTTACGTGGAGCAGCATTACGATTCTTCTTAACACGGCTTTACGATAGCCAAAATATGCCATGCAATGCTCTTACAATTACAAAAGATCCGATGGAATATATTCTTAAAACACGGTTTCATAAACAAATATCCTCTATATCAGAATATGGATTCTAAACATTTGAGAGAAGTTCACGCATATACTGATGGCGCTTGTTCCGGCAATCCAGGTCCTGGAGGATGGGGCGTGCTACTACGATATAAAGGAAAAGAAAAAATTATTTCTGGAGGAGAGAAAGAAACAACTAATAATAGAATGGAATTGATGGCTGCGATTAAAGCTCTGACTGCTCTCAAGTACCCTTGTAAAGTACTTTTATATACAGATAGCTCCTATGTTCATAAAGGTTTTTCACAATGGATAAAAAAATGGCAACAAAATGGGTGGAAGACTTCTGATAAAAAAACCGTTAAAAATATAGATCTCTGGATGAAATTTGTAGAAGCCTCTGCACAACATAAAGTTGATTTGTATTGGATAAAAGGTCATGCGGGCAATCAAGAAAACGAGAAGGTTGATCGTATAGCACGGAACGCTGCCGTTTCTTTTAAAAACAAAATATAAATTTTTTCCTTTAAAATAAAACTTATTTCGATAAACTGCAGGAATCATTTTATTAATTAATTTTTCTAGAGTTTATATTGCGTGAACAAAATTTTTACTTAGGAAAAAGCATTACATTAGCTTTGTTTTTTTTATCTCATCCCTAATGTGATTCTCGCTCAGAGAATTCGAATTGCGTCTTGGAATATCAATAATCTTTCTGAAAAATCTGGTGTTGCTCTGTTTAAAAATTCGGTAATACGAGAAGATAATGACTATGCTTTACTGCAAAAGTATGCTGAACAACTGGATGCTGATATTGTATGTCTCCAAGAAATAGGAAGTTACGAAGCCATTAAGAGAGTATTTCCTAATGATAAATGGGATATTTTATATTCTGGTAGTAATACTGACAAACATGCTATGCATACAGCAATAGTTATCCGCAAAGGTGCCATCCATCTTTTGCAAAAATCTTATCTACCAATGGATACTGAAGGATTAGATTCTAAAGCAGGAAAACGTCGTGCTGTTGAAATTTTATTTGAAGTTGATGGAAGGAAAATATGGCTTCTTGATATACATCTGAAATCATTTTGTTTCCTTGATAGCATAGAAGATTCTTACATTTCAAGCTGTTACATGCTCAATTTACAAGCTACTTGGCTCAAACAATGGGTTGATCAGAAGAATAACTTAAATATGCCTTTCATTATTGCGGGAGATTTCAATAGAAAAATCAATCACTCTCACTCTGGGATTAAAGATGAACTATGGCAAAAAATAAATCAAGATAATACTTTGATGCGTTTACCCCATAAAAAAAATCACAATGCAATACGCACAAAAATACTAAAAATTTAGAACCCATAGATTTTTTCGTTATGGATAAAAATGCCTCTAGATACTTAATTAAGGAAAGTTTTCTGAAATTCTATATACACAAGAAGATGCCACTAATAAATGATATCGCTTGAGTGATCATTGTCCTATAACTATTGATTATGATTTTAAACAATAAGACGATTGTGCTTATATAAATTGATTTGTTTTTAAAAATATTCCTTTAGATATTCAAAAAACAATAACAATATTTGCAAATCAAAAAAGTCAATTTATATTGTGGATCTTATCATAAGGAATTTCAAAAACTTTGGGATCAAGCACAGTATTTTCCTTATATTTCAATATTTTTATAATACTATACCTTCTTGAACTATCCATGATCTTCCAATTTAAAAGACGGTAAGATAGTCTATCAAAAGTCACAGAAATCATATTTCCCATAAAATCATCTTTAAAAAAAATAGTAATAAAGCTATTATTCGACTCTACACGTTGTATACTTTCTTGTATCACATGCTGATTATTCGAAAAAATCACACTAAAAGCCATGTAGCGAAGAGGATAAACACTCCATGTGTCCAATTTTGCATTATATACCGCTATATTGCTCCCATCTGAGATAAGACTTACAGAGGATGGGGAACTATACTTAAAATAAAATTTACTTGGACGAGCCATAAAAAACTCTCCTTTCATGACATAACCAGCATCTTCTTGAAGAAATGTACCTTGCATCGTTTGAATAGATAAAAAGTGTTCAATCGCTTTCTTCACAGATTGATCTTTGGTAATAGGATATGCAGCATTAAAGGGGAAAATTGCACTGTAAAAAAATAAAATAACAACTCCTATAACGCTTTTATACAACAAAAATGCCATATAAGTAATTCCTGCTAAAAGAAAATAAATTACACAAAGATGACAAATATAGTCTCTTAAGAATGTTCAATAAAAATCATTTTTTCTAATACTTCCTCACGTAAAAAAATTATGAAGAGAAACCAAATAAAATAATAGTTATGTTTCACTCCTAAATCACATAGAGGTTAATCTCGCTATGCTTTCTCATACAAATTGGTCTTACCTTATCGCACTTATATCACAATTCTTACAAATTTTCTCTACTTATACTCATATTAAGTAGTTGATGAACGGTGAAATACTTACTCGAACATAAAATATTCACGCGTGGGCAGAGTAGAGCATGATCATATTAGCTGGTTAACCACGTCATTCATTCCTTAGATCTAAGATTCCAAAATAATCTTCCCTTCTGGTGCTTATTATTACCCACATTTTCCCTATGCCCGCCAACGGTGAGATACTCATCTAGGTCACCGTCACCATGAGCTTTTTACCATACACAGATAGCATGCAAATACAGTCAGAATCCATCGAATTTGGATAAACTGTTGATTGCCAGCATACTGATCTATTGCGGAAGATCTGGAGAAAGATGGATTTGGCGGATTCCAAGCATTGCATAGCCAATTTTGCGGCCTCGCAGGGCTGAATACAATATCCGAGATAATTGCATAAGGCAAAGGCACGTTACCGACAAAGTGGTTTCGCTCGCAGCCCAGTGAAATTGAGCGGCTACCGGTAGAAGAATTTGAGATTTACCTTAGCAGACAAGCAGATAAACTGCGAATACGGAAAGTAATCCAGCAAATTAACTGGAATAATCCTTCGCAAACGCCTGCTAAAAGGAAAGTAACCGGTTGAAGAAAAAACAGGACAATACAATAAACTAGGCCAATCCTCGCGAACCCTATCAGGGTCAAGATAATATTAAACCAAATATCGATAAAAAGGTAGATCAAATAATGATATTTATTCATGACATTCTTCCATAGATGATATTAAAATTTCTCGCTTACCAGTACTACTAGCTGGACCGATAACCCCTTTTTCTTCCATGTTCTCGATAATAGACGCAGCGCGATTATACCCAATTCCCAATCGACGCTGTATGTAAGATATAGAAGCCTTATTATCTCGCAATACAATATCTACAGCTTGTTTATACAGATCATCCGCTACAGAAGAATTTTCAGAAAAACGCATCTCTTCATTTAACAAAATTTTATCTTTTATATCAATATACTTCGCTTCTCCTTGTGTTTTCAGGTGCGAAACAACTTTTTCAACTTCAATATCTGATACAAAAGGCCCGTGTATACGTTGGACACGTCCACCCCCTGTCATGTAAAGCATATCACCTTGTCCTAAAAGTTGCTCTGCCCCTTGTTCTCCTAAAATAGTACGACTATCAATCTTGGAAGAAACTTGAAAAGAAATTCTTGTGGGGAAATTTGCCTTAATCGTACCAGTGATCACATCTACCGAAGGCCTCTGTGTTGCCATAATTACATGAATTCCTGATGCACGCGCCATCTGTGCTAAACGTTGTACAGCACTCTCTATATCCTTCCTCGCCACCATCATTAAATCAGCCATTTCGTCTATAACCACGACAATATATGGCATATGTTGAAAATCAAAATGTTCTGTTTCGTAAATGGCTTCACCTGTTTTACGATCAAAACCCGTCTGAACGGTACGATTAAATTTTTTCCCTGTATTATGGTACTGTGCAACTTTAAGATTGAATCCATCAATATTACGTACACCTATTTTAGACATTTTCTGATATCGCTCTTCCATTTCACAGACCAACCATTTAAGTACAGTAACCGCTTTTTGGGGATTAGTGACGACTGGAGTAAGAAGATTAGGGATTCCATCATAAACAGACAGTTCTAACATCTTTGGATCAATCATAATCAAACGACATTGAGCTGGTGTCATACGATAAAGCAAAGACAAAATCATAGTATTTATAGCTACAGATTTGCCTGATCCAGTAGTTCCTGCTATTAAAAGATGTGGCATTCTGGCAAGATCAGCGATGATAGGTTTCCCTTCTATGCTTTTTCCAAGATTTATTGCCAAATCGCATTGATTTTTCTCAAAAACACGAGATACAATCAAGTCCCTCAACATAACCGTTTCGCGTATATCATTTGGTAACTCAATGCCTATAGCATTACGCCTCGGTATCACTGCAACACGTGCTGAAATAGCACTCATAGACCTTGCAATATCATCAGAAAGACCAATAATACGCGACGATTTTATTCCTGGAGCGGGCTCCAATTCATAAAGGGTTATAACAGGTCCAGGACGCACATTAACAATCTCTCCTTGAATACCAAAATCACTAAGCACACTTTTAAGTGTACATGCATTGTTCTGCATAACTTTTGGAGAAAAAGTCATCTGATTTACAGGTGACTGCGACGTAGAAAGAATTTCTTTAGAAGGTAGAACAAAAGTCCCAGTACCATGATTTATTAAATTTGATTGAGAAATATTTTGAACAATATCAGCATTTAATTGATATTCTGTTATTGAATTTATATCTATTGCATCATGAAAACTGACATCTAAAGTAGGTTCTATTTTTTTACGATAATCATCAACAGATATATTCGAATCTCCTAAACACTTTTTAACAAAAGATATGAAAAACGCAAATCCCAAAAAACGACCAATCCAAACCCTGAACATATTACAAAGATATTTCAAAAGACTCGATGCCATAACATCTTCTAGCTGTGTTTTTGATTCATCACTAATAAGACAATCTGCCATATTATATGGCACGCGACGTTTACCTTGAAAAATAGCACTTGAAGAATAAATCAAAAGCCAAGACATAGCCAAAAAAAGTATCATTTGAAAGAACAAAATACCTAACTTTCTTGGATAACTTTCAAAAAATAGAAAAGGCAATCGTATAATTAAATCACCAATTATGCCACCAAAGCCATTTTGAATGGGCCAAGATTGAGATGGAGAAAAAGAGGCAAAAAAAGTTGCTGAAACCAAAATATTTATTAACCATGCGGTAGCCCGCTTCGAAAAACAATATATCTTTTTGTCAAATAATAATGATAAAGCCCACATCGTAGGAGGAGGCAAGAAAAATACGCTAGCAATACCAAAGAACTGTATCGCAACATCAGCAAAAATGGCACCACCATATCCTAAAAAATTCTTAGGTGAACGAAGGGTAATATACGAAAAACTAGGATCATATACATCCCAAGTACCCAAGGCTAAAGTAATAGCAAATACTGTACAAAGCAATATCAACCCAGCAACGATTTTCATTTTCTTTTTGGACCAATCTGATAATAAAAAATTCTCATTTTTATTACTTATAATGAAAGACATATTTTCAGACATCACAACAAAACCATGTTTTAAATTTTAAAAATATATTAGATGACGAAAACCAATAAACGTTTTTTTAAAAAAACATGTCCATCCATTAGTCATCTATTAAAGTTAAAAATTAGTTCATCTTTTGAGATAAGAAAAATAAAATTGATGAAAATATAAAGTGGATAATGATATCGAATAAATACAAAATTACTGTTGCCATTTTTATTCCTTCCTTGCTATTATAGCTGAAAAATTTTTGGCTTTGATTTTTGTAAAAAACGGGCTTTATTTGCGTGATTTAAGGATATGCACTATGTGTCAAAGACCTTTAATGCCTAAAGCTAGTGCTGTATGGCTTATAGATAATACATCGCTTTCTTTTGATCAAATAGCGGAATTTTGTGGTTTACATCTCTTAGAAGTGATGGCTATTGCCGATGGAGAGTCATTACAAGGCATAAAAGGATTTAATCTCATTTCTTCTGGACAGTTATCTGCTGAAGAAATAGCCTTGGGGGAAAAAGATAAGAATTACAAGTTAAAAATATCTAAACCGAAGTCGTATATTCTTGAAAGTACTAAAAAGAAAAAACGATATACCCCTGTATCAAAGCGCCAAGATAGACCCAACGCAATACTTTGGTTAATTCGTAATTATCCTAGACTTAAAGATGCACAAATCTCTCACTTAGTCGGTACTACAGGTTCGACCATCGAGCAGATTCGTAATCGTACACATTGGAACACAGCAAATCTGGTCCCTATGGATCCTGTAACACTAGGCCTTTGTGCTCAAATTGACTTGGATAGAGAAATTGAAAAGTGTTCAAAAAATACAGAAGCAAAATATAACAAGGCAGTCGACGATATATCCACACCTTTCTCCTCTTAAAAGAGAGGAGAAAAATTTATGTAGACACTAATTTTATCTACATGATCGAACCGATTATTTTCAGTATTTTGACTATGTTTGACATGGACGTTCTCCAAATATGCCAGAACCTATTCGGACACTAGTGGCACCAGATGCAATAGCTAGCTCAAAGTCTCTCGTCATTCCCATAGATAACTTCGTGAGTTTACACTCTCTAGCGATTTCAGATAATAAATAAAAATGAGGTTTAGGATTACCCATGGCAGGAGGAATACACATTAAGCCTTCGACATTAAGTTGATATTTTTGTCGACATAAAATAACAAAATCTTTTGTCTGGTTAGGCATTATTCCAGATTTTTGTATCTCATATCCCGTATTCACCTGAATATAAACAGGTAAAAAACGACTTTGTTTGATCATTTCAAGGGATAATAAAGAAGCTGTCTTTTCTCGACTAACTGTCTCAATAACATCAAAAAGAGAAACAATCTCGGATACTTTATTAGATTGCAAAGAACCAATGAATCTCAATTGTACATCCCATTCCTTTCGCAAAGGAATCCATTTTTTTTTTGCTTCTTGCAACTTATTCTCGGCAAAGATCACTTGTCCACAAGACAAAGCAACCCTAATCTTTTTACTATCAACCATTTTTGAAACAGCTACCAAAGACACACTGTCCTTTGGACGTTTTGCAAGTATCGCGCTATTCTCGATCTTTTGCTTAAAAACCTGTAATTTGTTTCCCAAGGACATAGCCTATCCTATTTGACATAATGAAATCCAACTACTATATCTACTAATCAGTAATTATTAAATAATACTTGCCTTAAGTAATTGTAATAATTTTTTCCACTTCATAGGTATCAGGATGGAAACAAGAAGCTATTCTCCCCAGGAAACAGATTCCATATGGCAAAGTGCCTGGTATGATTCTAATATTTTTAAAGCCGAAAATGGAAAAAACAAGAAAAAATATTTCGTTCTTGAAATGTTTCCTTATCCTTCGGGAAATATTCATATGGGACATTTACGGAATTATGTGATAGGCGATGTTGTAGCTCGTTTTATGAGAGCAAGTGGTTACTCTGTATTGCATCCTATGGGGTGGGATGCTTTTGGGATGCCTGCGGAAAATGCCGCTCGGGAACACAATGTTCATCCCAAGATGTGGACCTATCAAAATATTAAAGTTATGAGAAAACAACTCCAATCTATAGGGCTATCTATAGATTGGAGCAAAGACTTTGCTACTTGCGATGTTGATTATTATCATTGCCAGCAGTTGTTGTTTTTAGATTTCATGAAACACAATGTAATAGTTCGCAAAACCGCACAAGTAAATTGGGATCCTGTAGAACAAACTGTTCTTGCTAATGAACAAGTAATCAATGGGCGTGGATGGCGTTCTGACGCGCCAGTTGAACAACGTAGTTTACCCCAGTGGTTTTTTAAAATATCTGATTTATCCCAAGAATTGCTCGATTCTATTGAAACTCTTTCTGAGTGGCCAGAAAAAGTGAAAATTATGCAAAAAAATTGGATTGGGCGTTCAGAAGGAATGGAAATCCGTTGGGAAATTGTTTCAAATACGATAGATCAAATTGAAGAGATTTTAGTATATACTACAAGACCTGAAACAATTTTTGGTGCATCCTTTATAGCTATCGCTGTCGATCATTCAATCTCTGAAAAATTATCCTGTGATAATACAGATATAAAAGAATTTTGTGATGAAGAAAAACAGAAAGGGACTTCGCTTTCTGTATTAGACAAAACTGAAAAAAAAGGAATTTATACTGGTATCCATGTCAAACATCCTTTAAACCCTAATGTAGTAATACCTGTTTATATTGCGAACTTTGTTTTTATGAACTACGGAACCGGTGCAATTTTCGGATGCCCTTTTGCAGATCAACGTGACATGGATTTTGCTAAAAAATATGGTTTACCTATTATTCCTATCATGAAACGGAGTATTAACCATTCTCAAGATATTGAGGAAGGCAAAGCATTCAGTGGCGATGGTATTATGATTAACTCGTCATTTCTTGATGGGATGACTAATACAGAAGCTTTGCAAGCTGTAATGTCACATTTAGAAAAACAAAATATTAAAAACTCTCCTATAGGAAAGAGAAAAATTAATTTTCGTTTGCGCGATTGGTGTATATCACGCCAACGCAGTTGGGGATGTCCCATCCCCGTTATCCATTGTCAAAAATGTGGTATTGTTGAACTTCCCAAGGAGGATTTACCTGTACAATTGCCAGAAGACTTAGATTTTACACTTCCTGGAAATCCACTTGAAAATCATCCAACGTGGAAAAAAATATTTTGTGTGAAATGTGGATCAGAAGCTTTGCGTGAAACTGATACTATGGATACATTTGTCGACTCTTCATGGTACTATATGAGATATATGACACCACATGCAAAAGATCCTATCAATAAGGAATTAGTTAGACAGTGGTTTCCAGTAGATCAATATATTGGTGGTATTGAGCACGCAGTTTTACATCTTCTTTACGCTCGATTTTTTGCTCACATATTGAAAAAAATAGGATATATCGAAATTGACGAACCATTTAAACGTTTATTTACTCAAGGAATGGTTGTTCATGAAACGTATTATCAATTAGAAGGAATAAAAAAGAAGTATTTAAAACCTGATGAAGTGATCCTCAGAAATATAGAAGGAGAAAATTGTGCATTTCGTCTTTCTGATAATTCTAAAGTCGTTATCGGACCTTTAGAAAAAATGTCGAAGTCAAAAAAAAATGTCATAGATCCTATGAAAGTTATAAAATCTTACGGTGCCGATACAGCTAGATTATTTGTCTTATCAGATTCTCCTCCAGATCGTGATATTATATGGTCTAATAAAGGAGTAGATTCTACTTACCAATTTATACAGCAAATATGGCGTTTAATTTATAATGCCAAAGATGAATTACAAACATCGTCAACAAAAAAAGATATATCTCTTATAAGCAATTCCGATCTACAAAATTTTTAGAAAGGATAGAAGAGAATTATCAGAATCTCTCTTTTAACAAAGCTGTTGCTAATATTCATGAGTTAGTGAATGTCATAAGCAAGCCACTTATGGAAATTGCAAAAAAGAAAAGTAATGCAGATCGTATATCTACCATCCGATATATATTAGAGAAATTGATTATTATGATGTCTCCCATGATTCCCCATTTAGCAGAAGAATGCTGGCAATTATTGGGGAATGCGGGGTTAGTAGCGCAACAGAAATGGCCAAAATTAGATCCTATTTTAGAAGTTAATACAGATATTATTCTTCCTATTCAAGTAAATGGTAAAAAAAGAGCTTGCATCACAGTATCAATGAATACAGACGATGATTTTATTAAAAAAACTGTACTGGAATTGAATGTAATAAAAAATATACTACAAGGGAAAAGTCCCAAAAAAATAATTATTATCTCAAAACGGATTGTTAACATTGTTGTATAAACGTATATTGCGAATATTAGTTGTTTTTAATTTCTTTTTATTAATTAATTCTTGTAGCGTATATCCTTTTTACTACTTAAAAAATCAGGATCGTACAGAATATATCCATCCTATAAAAGTATTGGTTGTATCCAAGAATAATAAAAACGAAATATACAGAAGTATAAATTTCTTAACATCTACCGTTCGTACCAAAAATTTATATCAATTAGAAGTCAATATAGATTCTTTTACAGACCATGCTATTAGCAACGCATTCTTCAAAAACATAGGAAGGATTACCTTAAAGGCAAAATATTATTTTAAAGAAATCTCTGGAAAAAATATTTTATATGAGAATAATACAGATGTAACTTCTTTATTTGATTTTTCAGATCAACAATTTTCCCAACTTCGATCTCATAAAAGTTCAGAAGAGAAGGCTATTCAAGAATTATCAGAAAATATCTATATTGACATTATCAGTTTTATAAGAACCATAGAATAGTCAAAATGGCTACAATAGAATCTCATAAATTCATTCAAAAATCTACGAAAAATCTTTTTCTTTCTCATTTTGTATTTATTTTCTATGGATCAGATAAAGGATTAATATTTGAATTAATTAACCAATTCAAAAAAAATATAAGTATTACATATCATGATCCCTTTTCTCTTGTTGTCCTAAATGCTTTAGAAATTCAAAAAAACATATCAACGTTTTGGAATGAAATAAACTCAACAAGTTTATTTAGTAAAAAGAAAATTATTCTAATTGAAAACTTATCTACTGAAAAAAAAGTGTTAGACTGTTTAGAAGAAATCATTATAAAAAATATTTGTAATCATATTATTATTATTAAGTCTAACGAAATAAAGAAAAACAATACCTTAAGGAAAATAGCAGAAAAATTTACATCTGTTCTTGCCATATCTTGTTATCCTGATAATAAAATTCATTTGATGGACTTAATAGAGGAAAGTCTCTTGATAGGTCAAAAATCAATTTCCAAAGAAGCAAAACAAATATTACTTGCAAATTTAGGCGGAGATCGTATAGCTTCTCGGAATGAACTCCAGAAACTATCATCTTATTGCTTAGAAGATATTTTGATAACAGAACAACATGTAAAAGACATAATTTGTGATACACATGTATTGTATATTGAAGAAATTATTAACGCTAC
Source organism: Candidatus Liberibacter asiaticus (assembly GCF_000590865.3). Classification (NCBI taxonomy): domain Bacteria; kingdom Pseudomonadati; phylum Pseudomonadota; class Alphaproteobacteria; order Hyphomicrobiales; family Rhizobiaceae; genus Liberibacter; species Candidatus Liberibacter asiaticus. Next base: position 445,794 of record NZ_CP010804.2, on the reverse strand, counting down.
TATACAAGGGAAAATATACAATGCAATTATGCTAGCTGATTTTTTTCTTGCATCAAAAATGCCTTCACATGCACTACTACATGGATTTTTACAGAAATTTCAATTACTAGAAAAAATCCATATAATAAAAGAATGCTCTAATATATCTTTCGAAAAAATAATACAAAAAACTGAAAAAAATATTATCCCTATGAAAAGAAATATACTTCAAGAATCCTTACGAATTTGGAATAAAAATCTCGTACGAGAAACTTTACATAAAATTGACCACAGAATCCATCTAGCACGGAAAAAAAAATATCTTGAAAAAAATATTATATTCCAAACTATATTATATATTGCACAAACAGCTTGTAAAAAATAACAATTTTTATAAAAGAACATAAAAAAATCAATACTCAAAATCATTTTCACCTAATAAAGAACATATTATTTTTAATTGTTCATTTGTTTCATATTTAATGCAAAACTGACCTTTATTATTGCGATGTTTTATAGAAATATTTAAACCAACTTTAGATGATATCTTCTTTTCCAAATCAGTGAGATATTTTTCTTTCTCACGACTTCCTTCAAAAATTTTTTTTCTTTTTTCTTTTTTATTATCTTGCTCTTGAACTAGTTCTTCTGTATCACGCACTGACATTTTTTTAGAAACGATAACTTGCGCAAGAGATAATGGATCAGAAGTTGAAACTAAAGTACGAGCATGACCCAAAGAAATTTCTTCTTTACGAATCATTTCTCTAACAGAAGAAGGTAATTTTAAAATTCTTAATATATTCGCAACATGACTACGACTTTTCCCGACAATTGATCCAATATCATTTTGTGTATACCCATACTCAGAAATTAATTGTTCATATCCTAAAGCCTCTTCTAAAGGATTTAAATCTTTACGCTGAACATTTTCTACAATAGCAATTTCAAGAGAAGATTTATTATCTACATTACGAATAATTACAGGAACTTCTGATAAAGAAGCCATTTTGGCAGCTCGAAAACGCCTTTCGCCAGCGATTATCTTATATAATCCATTATCAATTGCACGTACAATTAATGGCTGTATTATACCATGAGATTTAATTGATTGACAAAGATCCTCTAATCCTTCTGATTCAAAATAATTTCTAGGATTATGCGGATTGGGAACTATAGAATGAATAGAAATACAATCTTGAGATTCGGGAATTGTTTCTGTTTTCTTTTCGGGAGAATCAATAGATTGATTAACTTCTCCAATAAGAGCAGCAAGTCCACGACCAAGTCGACGTTTAGAATAATTATTTGACATTTTTTCCCTTTAAACTACGCAGCTTCTTTTCTATGACGTTCTTGTTGTATCAATTCTGAAGCTAATTTTAAGTACGCTTGGCTTCCCGCGCACTTTAAATCATATATAATAGCAGGTTTTCCATAAGAAGGTGCCTCAGAAATTCTAACATTTCTTGGTATGACTGTATTATATACTTTTCCCCCAAGATTTTTTCTAACATCTGATACTACTTGTTGAGATAAACTATTTCTAGAATCAAACATAGTTAATATAATACCTTGTATATCAAGAGCGGAATTAACTGTACGACGTACTTCTTCAACTGTTTCTAAAAGTTGACTTAATCCTTCTAAGGCAAAAAATTCACACTGTAATGGAACTAGTATTGAATCAGCAGCTGCCATAGCATTCATAGTCAACAAATTAAAAGAAGGAGGACAATCTAAAAAAATGTAAGAAAAATCACTTGTTAGTTGAACAGATAGAGCTTTATCAAGACGAAATAATCTATCTTTTTCTCCACCTAATATCATCTCTATTCCCAAAAGATCCATAGTAGAAGGAATAATTGATAAATTAGGAATAGCGGTTTGGATCAAAATTTGATTGATATTTTTTTCTTCAATTAATAAATCATATGAGGAGTACTTTCTATCATATAATTCAATTCCAAGACCAGTACTAGCATTACCTTGAGGATCTAAATCAATTAACAAAACATTTTCTCCAATAGCGGCCAAAGCAGTGGAAAGATTAATAGCTGTTGTAGTTTTCCCTACCCCTCCTTTTTGATTCGCTATAGTAATAATCCGACTTTTTTTTTCTTCCATGACATACCCTTTTAAATATTTAAGATTCTAAAATACGATTCACATGAGATATTTCTAAAATAACAGAATTATTTTTAACAAGGCTATTATGTTTTATAAGAGAAAAATCCCATCGACGCCGCGCTTTACTAATTTCTAATGCATAATTACATCCTTTATAAAAAAAAGCCTTTCTATTATTTTTTTTGGAAAGCCACGGAAAACTATATTCTAAAAGAGTATCCAGATCAGCTAAAGCTCTAGCAGAGATAACATCACATGTTGTAATCATTTGAGGTGCTTCTTGAATACGACAAGCAAAAACCTTACCTCGAGCTGCAGTTTTTTGGACAACATATCGCAAAAAACTAGCTTTTTTATTTTTGGATTCAATTAAATTCACCAATCCTCCTTCAATACTTGAAAGTTGAATAGACGTAATAATTCCAGGGAAACCACCTCCACTACCAAGATCAATCCAAATTGAAGGATAAGGATGTAACTGAAAAACTCGAAGACTGTCCTCAACATGACGTATCCAAAAATCTTCCACCGTAGACGATGAGACCAGATTTATTTTTTTAGACCATTTTAAAAATAAAAAATAAAAATATTCTAGTTTTTCTAGTGTTTCACGTGAAACATTATATGTATTTAATAAATAATTTGCTCTCAATATACTATTCGAATCGCAGTACTTCATACTAAAACAATTTCATTTAATTTTACAGTATTTTTTTTTAATATAAATTAAGAGTAAATTTAAGGCTGCAGGCGTCATACCTTCAATTTTCGAAGCTTGTAATAAATTGAAAGGTTTTAGAATAGATAATTTCTCTTTTAGTTCATTTGAAAGCGCTGGAAGAGAAGAATAATCAAAATCTTTTGGAATAAGTCTTTTTTCTTCAAACTTAATTTCTTTTGCTTCTATCATTTGTCTTCCTGTATAAGCCGCATAAGAAGATTCAATCTGAAGTCTTTCAATAACAAGCGAAGAAAATTTACGCGCATCAGGACATATAGAAAAAAGATTTTGAATAGAAAAATCTGGATATGATAAAAATTCATAAGCAGTACGAGTTTTACCATCTTGCTTAAAAGATATGGAAGTAGAAGAGAGATTCTTAGAAGTCAAAACCAAAGATTTTAATAAACTACGCAGAAAATTATATTCCTGTATATACTTTGCAAAACGTTTTTGTCTTCTTTCCCCGATACATCCTAATTTCATTCCAATAGGAGTTAATCTATTGTCAGCATTATCTGGACGAAGGGAAATACGATACTCCGCACGAGATGTAAACATCCTATAAGGCTCTAAAACTCCTTTAGAGGTTAAATCATCTATCATAACCCCAATATAGGAATCAGTACGACTAAAACAAATACAATCTAATTTATTAGATTTTCGAGCAGAATTTATACCAGCAACTAACCCTTGAGCAGCTGCTTCTTCATATCCCGTTGTTCCATTTATTTGTCCAGCTAAAAATAAACCAGAAATTTTTTTCGTTTCTAAAGTTGGAAATAATTCTTTAGGATTGATATAATCGTACTCAATTGCATATCCAGGACGAATAATATTTACTTTTTCTAAACCTGGTATTGTGCGAATAAACTGATGTTGTATTTCTTCTGGTAAAGCAGTAGATATACCATTAGGATATACTACATCAGTATTAAGTCCTTCTGGTTCTAAAAAAATCTGTCTGGTCATTATCGTTCGCCAAATCTAACAATTTTATCTTCTATTGATGGACAATAACGTGGACCATAAGATTTAATATCACCCGAATAAATCGCAGAATGTTTTATATTTTCCATGATAATACGATGAGTTTCTAAATTTGTCCTAGTAATTCCACATTCAATTTGCCTATTAGTTATTTTATCTGTCATGAAAGAAAAAGGAATCAGTCTTTCATCTGCAAATTGTTTTTCAGTTTTATCCCAAATAATAGTTTTTCCATCAAGACGAGCAGGGGTGCCAGTTTTAAGACGTCCAGTATCAAAATCAAATTTCATAAAACTATTAAAAAGAGAATTTGATGGGGAATCACCCATCCTCCCTGCTGGAATTTTTAATTTTCCTATATGTATAACACCCCTTAAAAATGTTCCTGTCGTTAAAACCACAGTAGAACAACGTATCATACTATTATCTTGCATCACTATAGAAGAAATTATATTTTTTTCCGTATTAAATCCAGCAACTTCACCTTGGATTACATCTAGGTTTTCTTGGGATAAAATTTCCCTTTGCATCGCTAAACGATACAATTCTCGATCTGCTTGAGTACGTGGTCCGCGGACTGCAGGTCCCTTTTTAACATTCAATACACGAAATTGGATACCAGCAGCATCAGCAACACGTCCCATCAAACCATCTAAAGCATCTATTTCTCTTACGAGATGTCCTTTTCCAAGTCCACCAATAGCGGGATTACAAGACATAGATCCTATAGTAGAAGTTTTATGAGTTATAAGAGCAGTAGAAGCTCCTAATTTCGCTGCTACTGCTGCTGCCTCACAACCAGCATGTCCCCCACCAATAACAATAACATCATAAGATCTATTTATCATAATTTACCTCATATCACAGGAAATTACTTACCTATACAGAACTTTGAAAAAATAATATCAAGCAATTGTTCTACATCAACACATCCTGTTATTTTTCCCAAAGAAACTGATGCTAAACGTAAATTTTCCGCAATAATATCTAATCCACAATCTTTTTCATTTAAAGAAGCCATTTCTAAATATCTTACCGTCTGAGACAAATGATATAAATGCCTTTTATGACTTGGAATAGAAAAAGGTAATTTCTTAAATTTATTAGAAAGAATACTCTTTATTTTATTTATTAATTCTTCTAATCCTTCTCCTGTAAAGCTAGATATAAGATGATCATATTCTTCAGTATAAGTACTATAAAGATCGCTTTTTGTTCCAATAAAAATAAAGTCAATATTTTTTGGAAAAGAAATTTCTTTTTTTGAATTAATTTCCTTTAATAACAAAATTAAATCAGCATTTTCTACTTCAAGAAATGTTCTTTTAATACCTTCTTTCTCCACAATATCATCTGTTTCCCGAATACCAGCAGTATCCGATATTTTTACAAGATATCCCTCTAAATCCAAATCTATTGTAAGAACATCACGCGTTGTGCCAGGAATATCCGTAACAATTGCAACATCTTTTTTCGCTAGTGCATTGAATAAACTAGATTTCCCCGCATTAGAATGTCCTAAAATAACAATTTTATACCCATTACGAATAATTTCACCTAATTTTCCTTGAGATATATGAGAAGAAATATCATTTTTCAGGAATAAGATATCATTCAAAACTTCTTTAGAAGAAAAATTTTGGACATCTTCTTCCTCTGAAAAATCCAAATCAGCTTCTATAAAAGACCGTATATGAGTTAATTTATCTATCCACTGACCATATAAACTTGATAATTCTCCAGACATTCCTTCCATAGAAAGACGACGTTGCATCTCAGTTTCAGAAGAAATTAAATCAGCTAAACTTTCTGCTTCAAGTAAATCAATTTTACCATTTTCAAAAGCTCTACGAGAAAATTCACCAGGATTTGCAAGGCGTAAATTTGGCATTTTTGCTAATTCTTCTAAAATCCCATTTACAACAGCAATACCACCGTGCACATGAAATTCAGCTGAATCTTCTCCTGTAAAAGATTCAGGTGAAGGAAAAACTATCAGCAAACCTTTATCTAGTATTCTACCATCTAAACCAAAAAAATATCTCAAAGACGCTTTGCGTGGAAAAGGTTTTTTTTTCTTACATATAAATTCACAAACCTGAAAACAAGAAGGGCCAGATAAACGAATTATAGAAATAGCTGATGGCAGAGCTCCAGTCGATACAGCAAAAATTGTCTCTTTCTCATGATTCATACACAATGATTTCCAGTAAATCAATTCTGTTTATTCATTGAATAAAAAAAGTCTTTATTGTCTTTGGTTTGTTTTAACTTATCAATTAAAAATTCTATAGCATCAGAACTATTCATAGAAGAAACAATACGACGTAACATAAACACTTTTTGAAGATCTTGCCGTTCTACCAAAAGATCTTCTTTACGAGTTCCAGATTTAATAATATCCATAGCAGGGAAAATACGCTTATCTGCTATCTTTCTTTCTAAAACTATTTCAGAGTTACCAGTACCTTTAAACTCTTCAAAAATCACTTCATCCATACGACTCCCAGTATCTACCAACGCTGTACCAATAATAGTAAGAGATCCCCCTTCTTTTATATTTCTCGCTGCACCAAAAAATCTTTTTGGACGTTGAAGTGCATTTGCGTCCACTCCTCCAGTTAAAATCTTTCCAGAAGATGGCATTAGAACATTATAAGCACGACATAAACGAGTAATTGAATCTAATAGTATGACAACATCAAGTCCATATTCTACAAGACACTTAGCTTTCGCAATGACCATTTCGGCAACCTGTACATGGCGGGCTGCAGACTCATCAAACGTTGAAGATATCACTTCCCCTTGTACGGACCTCTGCATATCAGTTACTTCTTCTGGCCTTTCATCAATAAGCAATACAATTAGATAACATTCTGGATGATTTTTTTTAATTGAATGAGCTATATTTTGTAAAAGAATTGTCTTACCTGTACGAGGGGGAGCAACTATCAAGCTTCTTTGTCCCTTACCAATAGGAGCTATTAGATCAATAACACGAGAAGATATATCTTTATTTTCCGGATTATTCAGCTCCATATTGAATCTTTTATCCGGATAAAGCGGGGTTAAATTATCAAAATGTATTTTATTTCTCACTCTTTCTGGAACATCAAAATTAATAGCATTTACTTTTAAAAGGGCAAAATACCGTTCACCTTCTCTAGGAGCACGGATTGACCCTTCAACTGTGTCACCTGTTTTTAAAGAAAAACTTTTAATTTGAGAAGGAGAAACATAAATATCATCTGGACCAGCTAAATAGTTAGCATCAGGAGAGCGTAAAAAACCAAAACCATCTTGAAGAACTTCAATAACTCCTTCCCCTATAATTTCCACATCTCGACCAGATAAAACTTTTAATATAGAAAACATAAGTTCTTGCTTTCGCATAACATTAGCATTTTCTATTTCAAGTGATTCAGCAAAAGCAAGAAGTTTGGTTGGAGACTTATTTTTAAGCTCTTGGAGCTTCATTTCAGACATATAGTAAACCACCTAGATTATATTTAAGAATAAAAGAAATAACGCACAGATAAGCGAACAAGAAAGCATAAAAGAAATCTATGCCTAAAAAATACCAATTAACAAATCAATACAAGTATTAATTGATAATAATCCTTGCACAAAATACAAGAAAATCAACACAAAATCAAAAAAAAAATAAAAATAAAAATAAAAACAACTAAAAAGGTTTTATAACGGATAAAAAAACAATGATAATCATAATTAAAGTTGGTATTTCATTGATTATTTTAAAATATTTTGGACTGTGAAACAATTTTTTATCGCGAAATTTTCTCATCACAAATGATAAATAAACATGATAAAACGATAAAAAAAGAACAGAAATCATTTTTAAACGTAACCATCCAATGTGAATATAAAACGTTTTCCATGCTAAATATAAACCACATACCCACGATAATATCATAGCCGGATTCATAATGACCTTAAAAAGTCTTTCTTCCATAATTTCAAAAGTTTTATATTGGTCTGTATCTGGTGCTGATAAACTATGATAGACAAAAATTCTTGGCATGTAGAGTAATCCCGCCATCCAAGATATGACGGATAAGATATGTATACTTTTTATACATAAATTAAATTGAGACGTTAAAAAAAAGAAACAAAGTAAGGATAAAAATAAAAAAACGAATAATGCAATAAAAGCAATAGCTTGTGCTTTTTTACCTATCGAATCCGAAAGGAAAAATTTCATTAAATCTTCTCCGAACGTACAGTTTTAACTAAGTCCAAAACATTTTTAGGATCAACTTGTGGAGTAATACCATGACCAAGATTAAAAATAAAAGGACCAGAACCTAATACATCTAAAATTGCATTCACCCCATCTATCATTACTTGATTACCAACAACTAGACGCATCGGATCAAGATTTCCTTGAACAGGACCTTCTTTTTGAAGTTCCAAAGCAAATGATAAGGGAACAGACCAATCTAAACCTATAGCATTAGAATCAGTTAGACGACGATAGTTTTTAAGCATGTATCCAGCACCTTTAGCAAAACTAATAAATTTAGCGTTAGGATATTTCCTGCGTACTGCTGATATTATGCGACCAACTGACCTAGCAGCATAATTCTCAAACTCGTGTTCACCAAGGCAGCCAGCATGTGTATCAAATATTTGAATTACATCAACCCCAGCATGAATCTGAGCTATTAAGTATTCCGCTGAAACATCAGATAAAAAATCTAAAAGCCAATTAAATGCACGAGAATTCTGATAAGCAAAAACTCGGTTTTGTCCATGATCTTTTATAAAACCACCGGATATCATATATGACGCAACAGTCCATGGTGCGCCACAAAATCCTATTAAAGTTATATGATTCGGTAATTTTTTACGTAAAATGGAAATTGATTGAAATATTGGTAAAAGATAATTGAGAAAAAGATCAATATTAGGGTTCAATAAGTAAATTTCTTGAGTAGTTATAGGATCCATTCTAGGACCTTCATTTTCTACAAAACGAACATTTCTACCAAGGGCATCAGCTATTACGAGAATATCAGAAAATAAAATAGCAGCATCAAAATTATATCGTCTTATAGGTTGTAATGTTAATTCTACCGTATATTCAGGTGTATAACACATATCTAGAAAGTTTTTAAATTTTTTACGTATCTGTCTGTATTCTGGCAAATACCTTCCTGCTTGTCTCATAAGCCAAATAGGGGGGGGATTAATTACATTTCCTTGCAAGACTTCAAGAATCTTTTGTTTTCGTTCATTCATTGATAATTAAATATTTTTATAAAGATTTATTATTCTATTAATGTGTAGAAAATGGTAATTATTTTTTATACACAAACTATTACATTTATCACTCAATAATCTACAATACACAGAAAAATATTTTTTTTATTATTAATATTCATTTTTTATATTGGAAAAGATAAATCAAACACTTACCTTTCACTTATAGATGAAAATATATTGAATAATTTGTGAAAAAAAATAAATTCTCATAATTCCCGTAAATATTTACTTTCTTTGAAAAAAAGAAAGAACATTTACAATAAGTGAATAATTTCTTTACTTTTTAACAAGAAAAATATTTATTTTCTAAAAATCGCAAAAAAAAATATCATACTGTGGAAAAAATACTATTAATAAACATACAACTGACATATACTGATTGTATCGATTAATTAGTTTATATTTCTTTAAAATTATGATAAAAAACATCATTTTAGCATCTTCTAGTTTATCACGCAGAAAATTATTGCAAAATTCTGGTATTCAATTTTCAGTTGTAAAACCCAATATTGATGAAAGAGAGATGGAAAAAAAAATGGATTTTTCTGAGAGAAAAAGACCTGAAAAAATTGCCCTAATATTAGCAGAAAAAAAAGCTTTAGAAGTGAGTAACCGATATCCTGAGTCTTTTGTTATAGGATGTGATCAAACCATGTCCTTAGGGAGTTCTATTTACCACAAACCCGTAGATATGCTAGAAGCCGAAAAAAATTTATTAAGAATATCAGGAAAAAAACACCGTATTAGCAGTGCATATGTTTTAGTACAAAACGGAAAAGTCTTACGTCATCATATCTCTGTAGCACAGTTGACTATGTATAAATTATCCGAAGAATTTATTAAATTTTACTTAAACAAGATTGGCAAAAAAGCTTTACTCAGTGTAGGTTCTTACCAAATTGATAAAGAAGGCATTCAATTATTTAGTTCAATTAAAGGAAGCTATTTTTCTATAGTAGGACTACCCATTATAGAGCTTATTAATGATCTTAAAATTGAAAAAGTAATAGATTGATATTTTTTTCAAAATTACTATTAAAAAAACGTCAACTTGTTACGGAATGATAGATTAAACTGTAAAAAGTACTTATAAAAATTTATATATCAAGGGCAGATGGTAAGGAATTTTCTTGTATAAATTCGCGGCGTGGCTCTACTTCATCACCCATTAGACGAGAAAAAAGATCGTCAGCTTGAGAAGCATCGGTTATTTTAACACGCAATAAAGAACGAGTGTCGGGATTAAGTGTAGTCTCCCAAAGTTGACTAGCATTCATCTCTCCTAATCCTTTATAACGCTGCATCGAGATTCCTTTTCTTCCTATAGAAAATATGGTATCTAACAAAGAACAAGGGCCTGTTATTTTTATTTTATCTCCATTACAAATTAGGGATAGAATTGTTAGATAATTTTCTTCGATCCTATTCGAAAAAATTCTCTTGTATTTAGACCCAAAAGAAAAAATTGAGGATCCCTCAAGAACAAATTGTTCTTGAACACCTCGTGCAATGCGCTTAACAAGTATATCAGAATTATTAATGCTACCGTGCCAAGATTTTTCAGATTTTTCTGCAATAAAATTTAATCTGTTTGCCAATTTAGAAGCGAGACTTACATTAATTTCTTGATCACTTTCACAATTAAAAACACCAGAAATTACAGCTTGTTCAATAAACGTCTTATCATGGTTTGGATAAAAATCTTTAATCAGCTTATCAATTTTTAAAGCATCATCAATAAAATTTCGTAAGTCATTTTTACTTATTACTCCTTTAGAATCGCAAAAAAGCTCTATTTCTTCCGAAAGAGACTGATTGATGAGGTAATCCTCAAGAGACTCTTCATCCTTAACGTATTGTAAAGATTTTCCCCTTGTTATGCCATACAAAGGGGGTTTTATGATGTATAAAAACCCATTGTGGATTAAAGAAGGCATCTGTCTAAAAAAAAATGTTAAAAGAAGAGTTCTAATATGCGCTCCATCAACATCAGCATCTGTCATAATTATAATTTTATGATATCGCAGTTTATTGATATCAAAACTATCTTGTCCTATTCCTGTACCAAGAGCGGTAATCAAAGTTCCTATTTCCTGACTTGATAGCATTTTATCAAATCGAGCACGTTCTACATTCAAAATTTTTCCACGTAACGGTAAAATAGCTTGATTTTCGCGTGAACGGCCTTGCTTTGCGGAACCACCAGCAGAATCACCTTCAACTAAGAATAACTCTGATTTTTTAGGATCTCTTTCTGAACAATCTGCAAGTTTTCCTGGCAGAGATGCTATATCTAGAACCCCTTTACGGCGTGTAAGATCTCGAGCACGTCGCGCTGCATCTCTCACCATAGAAGCATCTAAAACCTTTTTAACTATAATCTTTGCTTCTAGTGGATGTTCTTCTAACCAAGCAGAAAGACCATCATTAACAAAACTCTCTACTACAGAACGGACTTCTGAAGATACAAGCTTTTCCTTGGTTTGAGAAGAAAATCTTGGATCAGGCATTTTTATAGAAAGAACCGATGTGAATCCTTCCCTACAATCATCTCCAATAACGGATCTTTTATCTTTTTTGGAACCAAAACTTTTTTCTACATAAGAGGTGATTTGACGAGTTAACGCAGAACGTAATCCTGATAAGTGAGTTCCACCATCTTTTTGAGGAATATTATTTGTAAAGCACAAAACATTTTCATGATATCCATCATTCCATCGCATTGCTAAATCAATACTAATATTATCCCTTGATCCTTGGATTCTAATAGGACTTTGCATTAATGGTTTTTTATGTCTATCCAAATAAGAAACAAAAGCTTCTATACCCCCTTTATAAAACATTGTTATTTCTCGAGGTTCAGGGCTACGCTTATCTATCAAGGAAATTTGGACACTAGAATTTAAAAAAGAGAGTTCTCTTAATCTATGTTGTAGAGTGTCATAATTAAAATCTTGAACAGAAAAAATATCACTACTCGGTAAAAAGGTCACTTCTGTACCAGTATCGTTACCAGCACTACCCGTCACAACCAATGGGTTGTCAAGTATTCCATTAATAAACGACATTTCATATATATTACCTTCACGTTTAATTCGTAACTTTAACCATGAAGAAAGTGCATTAACTACAGAGACACCAACTCCATGTAGTCCTCCCGACACTTTATAAGATTTTTGATTGAATTTTCCTCCAGCATGCAGTCTAGTCATAATAACTTCTGCAGCAGATATACCTTCTTCTTTATGAAGATCCGTTGGAATACCACGCCCGTTATCCGATACTGTACAAGAACCATCCATATTCAAGGTAACGGTAATGATATCTGCATAACCTTCTAAGGATTCATCTATTGCATTATCCAACACCTCATAGATCATATGATGCAATCCAGATTCACCATCCGTATCGCCTATATACATGGATGGCCTTTTCTTTACGGCATCCAGACCTTTTAAAATTTGTATAGAATCAGCATCATAACTGGAATTTTGGATATTATCGCTCATATTTTGGGGGAAACCTTCAAATTTGCTGATACATTAACAAAAGGGTTAGATAAAATCACATTTATTCTCCTAGTTTTGTAGAAATTAATACCCAATTAGGATTACTAGGAGGAATGTTCCGTACAAAAGTCCAAATATCAATGACTTTGCCAAAAATTTCAGGATCACTAGAAATCAATAAATTATCTTTATCATATGAAGCAGAAATAAACTGTCCAACTATGCGTATTGTTATATATACAGTATTTTCTTCGATACTTGCATTAATAATTTTCATATCATCGATGCCCACGAGACTTGATTTAACATTTTTTTCATTAGATTTTCGTGTTGAAAGAGAATCGTTGAAATCTTGATAAACTCGACTATCAACTAGTTTTTCAATTGCATGAACTTTTCCTTCAAAAAAAGAATCTACAATCGCTTCGTAAGAGTTACGAGCTTCATTCAAAAAATCCTTAGGATCAAAATCAGTATAAACTGAAACAATGTCCCGCATAACTTTATTTAATCGAGTACCAATAGGAAATAATTCATTAATGGAATCTAAATTATCCTTCTTTTTTCCTTTTCCTAAGGTTATAATTCCCCGTTCATCTCTTTTTGAAAAAACATATTTTCCAGAGAAAAAACCTGAGAAAGGTTTTTCATTTCCTGTTTTTTTTCCCAAAACACCACGTAATTGCAGGAAAACAAAAAACGTTATAAAAGCAAATAAAAGTATCAAGAAATCACCTGAATCCATTTTGATAAAAACCATTTTTTTAAAGTTTGAATACGCTTGCTGTAATAATAAATTCTCAATTTATATTTATCCAAAATCAGAGGGAAACTATTACAAAGAAACATATCTTGTTTAAAGAGTGTTTGAAATTTTTGAAATACATGTATATTTCCAAAGAAAATCTATATTCAATCTTTTTAAGATAAGCATTGCTACAATACCTGTTTATATTTCCATAGGCAAGGCTTGTATGATTCAGATTCAAATTTTAGAAACAGAGCAAAAGGATCAGAGATGGAAAAAAAACAAAAGCAAGCATTTACTATTTTGAATCAATATATAAAGGATTTTTCTTTTGAATCTCCTAACGCCCCACATTGTTTTTTTGATATTCAAAATCAACAACCTACAATAAAAATCAATGTACAAGTCAACGCAAATACCATTTCAGGTGCTGATTTTGATGTTATTCTTTCATTTGATATTGAAGCTAAGAATAACGACAAGGTAATTTTTCGTTTGGAATTAGCATACAGTGGTATTCTCCGGATTCTTGATTGTCCACAAGAACATATTTCGCAAATTTTATTTGTTGAATGTCCTCAACTCCTTTTTCCTTTTGTAAGACAAATTATTTCAAATACGATCAGAGATGGTGGCTTCCCCCCCCTTGTAATTGATACGATTGATTTTCTAAAATTATTCCAACAAGAAAAATCCTTGATAAAAAATAAAGAAGGACTGATGAAATAAGATTATTGATTAGATGAAATATATCTATCCCAAATAGCATTTTTACCTAGCGTCTGAATAGTTTTATCATGTTCATCTAATTCTTCTTTTGTGATCCGTGTGAAAAGGGGTTTATCTCGTTTTAAAAGGGAGATATTTGGGACTGTTTTTTTTTCTTCTTTAAAGAAACGATCCTCATTTGTTTTGAATCCAAAGTTTATCTGTGATCCTCCGACCATCATTTTTATATAAACATCTGAAAGAAGATGAGAATCCAATAATGCTCCATGTTTTGATCGATGTGAAATAGTTATTCCATATCGTTTACAAAGAGAGTTTAAATCATTCCTAGAAGAAGGATGTTTACGTCTTGCAATAGATAAAGTATCAATGATTCTTGATGGATCCAAGGGATCTTTGTTGATTCGTTGCAATTCAGCGTTAATAAAACCAACATCGAATTTAGCATTATGAGCTATCCACTCTGCATTTTGTTCATTAAAAAAATCCCAAAATTCAGAAAAAATTGAGGAAAAAGAAGGTTTATCTTTTAAGAACTCGTCGGTTATACCATGCAGTTTTAGAGCTTCTGGGCTATTTTTTCTACCGTTGGGGCAAAGAAAAACCTGAAAAGTTCGATTAGTTTTAGAATAATCCAATAGTTCGACAGCTCCAATTTCAATGATTCTATCGTTTTTTGAATCAAGCCCCGTGGTTTCAATATCAAATACTATTTTACGCATTTTATTTTTTCGAATCATTTATTTTTAAAATATATTTGAGCATTTTCTGAGTTTCTTTTTCTATTGCTTCAATTGTCCCTTCTGTATTTATAACATAATCAGCGCGAGATATTTTATCTTTTTCGTTCATTTGCTTAGATAAGATAAAAAGAAAATTTTCCTCCGTATGCTTTTTTCTTGACAAAACACGTTCACGTTGTGTTTCAAAACTACAAGTAACAACGACTACCGCATCGAATAGATACTCCTTTCTTTTTTCAAAGAGCAAAGGTGTATCAAAAAAAACTATTTTTTCCCCTCTACAAGACAAATCATGTAAGATTTTCTTTTCATGCATCCTGACCATCGGATGTACGATTTTTTCAAGAATTTCCAATTTTGCAGGTGATTTTTGTAATATCCCTAGTAGACGAGCTTTATTCACTTTATTATTTTGGATCGACCTAGGAAAAGTTTTTTTTATTATATCTACAGCTTCATAATGATACAGTTTATCAACGATATCATCAGAGCTAATGACTGGAATTTTTTCTTTTTTCAAAAATTCTGCAACTGTTGTTTTTCCTGTCCCAATGGATCCAGTCAATCCTATAATCAACACCTATACACCTCAATGTCAGTAAAAAACTGTAAAATTATCATGAGTTTATTTTTCTATAACAGACATTCGTTTAAAATTTTAAAATTTAGGTGCCATTTAATCAAGAGAATTATATGATCTTAGTGATAGTTAAAGTATTTTTATTCTTTTAGAAAATTGTTTGAGAATGTGAAATATATTCTGATCAGAATATTTCCATCCAATCATATGGAAAAGAGTAGTTGAGCGAAGGGTATTATCCTTGTAAAGTAAATTTAGAAAATGGCGAGCTTAATTGTATTTTTGAGTTTCAGTTTGTAATCTTGAAAAAACTTTTTGATATATTCGGTAATTTGCGTATTATGGGGAAATATTTATAAAAATGCTCAGTGTAGTTGGGAGTTTTTAATTTGAATTGGATCACAAATTTTGTTCGTCCACGTATAAATTCTGTATTCGGTCGTAGGGCAATTCCGGAAAATCTTTGGGTCAAATGTCCAGAAACAGGGGCGATGGTCTATCACAAAGACTTGAAAGAAAACCAATGGGTTATATCTTCCTCAGATTTTCATATGAAAATACCTGCAAAAGAAAGATTAAAATTTCTATTTGATAATGCGAAGTACTGTCTATTAGATCAACCTCAAGTATGTCAAGATCCATTGAAATTTCGTGATAATAAAAAGTATATAGATCGATTGAAGGAAAATCGTTCTAAGACGGGTTTGATTGATTCAATCGTGTCAGCTGTCGGTAATGTGCGTGATTTTAAGTTAGTTGCTGTTGTTCACGAATTTTCTTTTATAGGGGGATCAATAGGTATTGCCGCAGGTGAAGCTATTGTGAAATCTTGCGAAAGGGCTATTGCCGAAAAGTGTCCTCTTGTGATGTTTACAGCATCCGGTGGTGCGCGTATGCAAGAAGGTATTCTATCGCTTATGCAATTGCCTCGTACCACAATTGCAATCAATATGCTGAAAGATGCTGGACTTCCTTATATTGTCGTCTTGACCAATCCTACAACAGGTGGTGTTACAGCTTCTTATGCTATGCTTGGTGATATTCATTTAGCTGAACCTGGTGCTGAAATCGGTTTTGCTGGAAGAAGGGTCATCGAGCAAACAGTAAGAGAAAAGTTGCCAGATGGTTTTCAAAGATCCGAGTATTTAGTAGAGCATGGGATGATTGATAGAATCGTTCATAGACATGATATTCCTGAGGTTGTATCTTCGTTGTGTAAGATATTGACTAAAAGTGTACAGTGAAAAATAAATTCTTGTTTAGTTTTTAATTGAAGAGATCAATGGAATGGCTGCAGACTCTCTATTAAAAATGGGATATCTTTTGGAAGATTTAGGTAGACCACAAGATCGTCTTCCTCCAGTAATTCACATAGGGGGAACAAACGGTAAAGGATCAGTGGCTTCATTTTCTCAAAGGTTGCTTGAAACATCGGGTTTATCGGTACATGTTCATACTTCTCCTCATCTGATCAGGTGGAATGAACGTTTTCGTTTGGGAGTGAAAGGAGGTAGAGGGAGGTTAGTAGAAGATGTAGAATTGCTTGATGTGTTTCGTCGTGTCAGACGAGTAAAAAGTGCTCAGAATCTTACTATTTTTGAATTATCAATTGCTACTGCTTTGGTTTTATTTTCAAAATATCCTGCAGATTGCGCTATCATTGAAGTAGGTCTCGGTGGTAGCCTTGATGCTACTAATATAATTGAAAAAGTTGCTGTTTCTGTCATTACGTCAATTTCTTTGGACCATGAGAAAATTTTGGGCAATACTGTTAGTGCAATTGCAAAAGATAAATCAGGTATTATAAAACCTGGATGTCCCGTAGTCATAGGTCATCAGGTGTATGATGAGGTGCGGGAGATTCTTGTTTCAAAAGCGGAAAAAATGGGATGTCCGTATAATGTTTACGGCGATGATTTTTATGCTTTCGAAAAAAATAAATGTCTTGTCTATCAAGATAAGATTTCTCAAACCAATTTGACAGTCCTCGGACTCGTAGGGGAACATCAGTATATTAATGCAGCAACTGCGATTTGTGCTGTTCAAATGGCTGGTTTTACATTAGAAAAGGAATGTATTAACGCTGCGTTACAGTCGGTTCAATGGTTTGGACGCCTTCAAAAAATTACAGAGGGTCCTTTACTCAATAAATTACCAGATCATTCTGAAGTGTGGATAGATGGTGGTCACAATCCAAATGCTGGATTGGTGGTTTCTAAAGAAATATCTAAATTAAAAGGATCTAGTAATAAGCCATTCTATCTTGTGATAGGTATGGTAGAGGGAAAAAAATACGGGAGATATTTAGAAGCATTTGTAGAATTATCTCCCATTGTGTTGTCGGTTTCTCTTATATGCAGAGGGCGTGAGCGCCAATCGATAAGTATTACCCCAAAGGTTTTGATGCAGGAAGCAAAAAAGTTAGGTTTCCAAGCAATGGCTTGTTCTTCCATGATAGAAGCACTTTCGAGAGTGAGGAAAATTAATGAAGAGCTTCCCCCTCCATTGATCCTCATAGCAGGATCGCTTTATCTTGCAGGGGAAGCTCTTCGCGAGAATGGGGTACGCATCAATTAAATTTTATTTGGTTCTTGTTATGCTCAGTATCGCTCCGCAAGTAATTTTTACTCACAATATTATACTCGGGATAATATCCATTCGATAATATCACTCTGAGAAGAGGCACCAGGCATCATCCTGTCTATTACTTTCCCGTCTTTAAATAAAATAAGAGTAGGGATGGAAGATATTTGATAGCGTGTAGATATTTCAGAACTTTCTTCTATATCAAGTTTCGTGATTTTTACTTTATCAGCAAGTTCATCTGCAATATCGTCAATAATAGGAGATAGTTTTACACAAGGACGACACCAACTTGCCCAGAAATCGACCACTACTGGATTCGAGCATTCCAAAACCTCCGAATCAAAGCTCTTTGTATCTACTTTTAATGCACTCATCACACACTCCATTTCCAAAAATAATTTGACAGTCTACTAATCTTAATTTGATCAAGAATCAAGGTATCTTTGTACTTATTTCTGCAAAAGCTTTATTTAATTTGTTTTGAGGAATTATAAATACTTTTGGCTCCGAAACATAAATCAGTAAACATACTAAGGACTTATTAGGATATGAATCCTTGAGTATTTTTTCATATATGGAAAGTTGTGCGATATGAGTATATGGAATATGCTCAATTTCTTGAGGAACATGATGATGAGTTTTGTATTCAAAAATAAAAATATTTTGTTGCGAGATTGATATCTGATCAATACGTCCAGAGATTATAATATCCTTTTTTGGACAATTTATTTTTCCAGATACAGAAACTTCTGAATAAGAATCACAAGACATAGCTGTAGTCATCATGGGATTCTCTAAAAGGCGTGTAATAGATAACAATAAATTTTTATACTCTTTTGCGGGCCATAACTTCGCATTTTTTGTACAGTATGAAGTTATAAAATTTTTTCGTTTGTGTTCAGGAAGTGTAAAAATCACTTGTAATAATTTATGGATAATCAATCCACGATTGAAAGTTTGATTATCAGATAATAATGATTCTAGATTCGTTTTACCTTTTGTATCTATCGTAGAAGGATTGAGAATATACGGTTCGTTTATATCGTTTTTAATAGGAGAAAAAAGTTTTTTTGGGATTTTTTGCTCATCCATTAATTGTTTTATCGTTTCTTCCCTTTCAAGAGGGGTGTTTTCGGGGTGATGAGTACTCCATTCATATGCTATCCATTCATCTTTATTTATAGAATTTGTTAGCTTTATTTTTTTTACTCTTTCATCGTTATGGAAAGAATCATAGACCATGTCATACCAAGTTCTTTGATTCGATTTTTTCTCATTACTAGTATTTGAATGCTTGCAAATTATTAACTGATCCGAAGCGCGTGTCATTCCAACATATAAAAGACGATTATATTCTTCTTGAGTGGATTTTTTGAGATGTTTAATTAGATCGGAAACGATATTATTGCGTGATTTTGATTGTGGAATCCATATTGGTATTCCAGGATCATCGTTCAAAGAAGGCATAATATGCATTTTTTTAATATGCTTATGAGAAAAGACTTGTGATCCTGTATCAACAAGGAAAACCACAGGAGATTCTAATCCTTTCGCAGTATGCACGGTCATAATTCGAACTTCATTGTGATTAGCACTATGTGCTCTTTTTATAGTAGGTGGATACTGTTCTAATTCTGAAATTAATTCCTGTAGGCTAGAATAACTGTTTTGTTCATTTCGTAATGTAAAGTTAAGAAATTCATCAAGGACATCAATAACTTCATTTCCAAAACGAGAAATGAATTGCTGTCTTCCTTTCTTTGCTCCTAATATTAATGTAAAAAAATCGTGAGGAGAGCAAAACTGAGCAATATGAATGAGTTCGTGAATATACTTAATGACATGTTGGAATTTGGATATACCGCAGTTGGCAAATTTTTGTATATATTCGTACACAGTTTCTGTTTCATGGCGCTGTGTGCATATTTTAAATATATCATCCTCGGAAAAATTGAAGAGAGGGCTTTTGAGCATGCAGACAAAAGATAGATCATCTTCTTGTGATAAAATAAAACGTCCTAATGCCATTAAATCTTTTATAGCAAGATGATCTGTCAGAATGAATCGATCATTGCCAACAACAGATATTTTGTAATCGTTTTTAAGAAATCGCGTCAGAAATGTGATAAGAGGCGTATCCTTGCGCTTGCGTACTAGTACTAGGATATCTTTCGCTTGAATAACCCTTTTTTTGCCGTTACTGAAGATAGTATCAGTACCGATCATATTTGAAATAGTATAGGCAATACGTCGTGCTAGAATAGAAGCGGAAGATTCTTGTGGAAGAGAATCAAAATAAGATGTCCAACTTTCCTGTTGAGGATTGCATTGGGAATCGTGTTGTGAGACTACTTGTTCCCAGAGTTGTACTGTTCCAACTTGTCCAATGCGACTAGAACGATGCCTAATAGTAGTGGTGCTATCTTCACTGAGTCCTTGTGCGTTTTCCGGTATAGAAAATACCTTGTCCACAACCGTTAGAATATCGGCAGTTGACCGAAAAGATAAAGGAAGCTCTATTATTGAAAATTTCTGTCCTGCATTAGTAGCCCGTTTTTGATTGATTCGTTTTTCACGCAAAACTCGTTTGGGTTCTGCCCCGTGAAAAGAATAAATAGATTGTTTTTCGTCACCTACTGCGAATAATGTACGAGGACTTGAATGTGTATTTTTGCCAACAAAAAAATCTTCAGTGAGAGAGCGAATTACTTCCCATTGAATGAGACTAGTATCCTGTACTTCATCGATGAGTATATGATTGATTTCTTGATCAATTTTATAGCGTATCCATGCGCTTACATCACGTTTTTTCAAAAGGTCATTGGTATTGATGATGAGATCTTCAAAATCAAGAACACAGTTCTTTTTTTTAGCTTCTTCATAGTGGGCATTGAGATATTTTGCTAATGTTAATGATGCTAATGTGGATTTAAACATTTTATATGTGTTAAAACGATCCCGTATTTTGATAAACTCGTCTTGTGACTTTTTGAGTTTTTCCTTTAAATCAGGTGATTTCTTATTAATTTCTTGTGTTATAATATTCTTTTGAGGGGTGAATTTTTGGGTTAGAAAAAAAGAAGATAAAAGACTAAAACGCTCTTCAATACATTGAGTTTGAGATGCTTGTTGAAGTGTTTGTGCTTTTTTTAATATTGTAGGGTTGCCAGTTTCCATAGATAGGGAAACATACTTGTTGATATCACTTACTTGAAAGTATGGTAAAGGCCATAAATCCTTATAGATCAGTTCATAGCTTTCATTAAGCGATAGACCAAAGCGATTTTTCAATAATTTTTCTTCTCCATAAGTATGAGAAAAAGAAAAAAATTGTTTAAGAGCAGTACGGTTACTGATAATGTCAGATATTAGTGTTTCTATATCTTCATCGTTCGATATTTCAAGTATTTCATAAAAAGCTTTTTTGAGCTCTTCGTTATTGTCTAGCATGATAGATGCAAGCGTTGATTTTTTTGCTTCTTCTATTAGCTTTTTAGATTGCTCCTCGTCTGCGATAGCAAAATGACTCGTAATATTGGCTTCTAAGGGAAATTGTTGCATGATCGCTTCACAAAAAGCGTGGATCGTTTGAACTTTTAATCCACCAGGAGTTTCTAGGATCGTGATAAGCAAGTGCCGAGCTTTTGACATATCACTTTTATTTGGTTTTTTACCTTGTATTTTTGTGATTTCAGCAGAAAGAATTTCGTCGGATAAATGAGACCATGCAGTAATTATTTCAAGAACACGATGCGACATTTCTGCAGCAGCAGCTTTTGTATGAGTAAGGCATAAAAGAGTAGAAGGATGAGCATTTGCAAGGAGAAGACGCAAAACCCTTTGAACAAGAATATGGGTTTTCCCAGAGCCAGCGTTAGCAGAGACCCATGCAGAACGGGTAGGGTCGGATGCTAATAACTGTTCTGATTTTGTTTGAGATATTAAATCTATGGTTTCTGAATGCTCCTGGAATGAATTATGATATATCATATTCTTCTCTCCATTCTGCTACGCGGGCAAGGTGATCATATTCACTCTGAATATTAGATTTTTCTGAAAGACGTAAATGTGATATAAAGGGTTGTTCACCATTTTGTAATAATGTTACAATCTCGATTAAATTCTTGAGGGATTTTTCTGAAAGTTCGTCTGCAGAATATTTTTTTTTATCATTTGTAATACAATCAATTTTAAATTTTTGTTTGAGTCTTATGTAAAAAAGGTTTGCAACTTTTCTACAATCAATTTGAGAAAAAGATCCAGCTTTCAAAGCTGCTGCTTCTAATGAAAGTTGTGGATCAATCAGTTTCTGAGCGGTTTCTTTTTTTGGATTATCGCCAGTTTTGTAATCTGTGATATCAACAAATCCTGATTTTAATAGATCAATGCGGTCAGCAAAACCAGTAAGATGAATTCCAATAGATTCTATTGCCATTTTAGCAGGAATATTAACAAAAATTTTTTCTATTGAAGATTGTATTTTTTCTTCATGCTCTAAAAAAGAGTGAGATATTTTATGAAAAAGATGACGCCAAATAATGTCAATATGCGGAGGTAAATTTTCTTTTTCAAAATGAGAGTCAATGATCTGTTTCATCAGATGATTAATTTCAGGTGTATTTTTATTAATTCTTTTTTTGATGAGCTCTGTAATAATGTTATGAAAAAGCGTTCCACGATCTGTGCGATCAGGATCTTTTTTAAAGTGTGGAATAAAATCCAATTTTAGGATTCTCCTTGCATAGACAGCATATGGATCATTTATAAGTTGTTTGATTTCTGAAAAAGAATAAGTTCTAGGTTGTGCTTCTAAGGGTGGAAAAGGTTTTGGACGTTTATAATGTGGTTGTTTTGTTGTGTAATCTAACTTCCTAGTCCAATCTAGATAGCATTGACCTCTTTTTTTTAGGTTGTCAAAAAAATCGGTTCCTCCCAAAACCAAAAGTCGTTGCAACCAACGGGATGCAATAGTCGGAATATTATTTTCCCGTAAAGAGCGTGTATATATGAGATGACGTGTTCCATTAGCCATTTCAAAATCATGTGCGGCTTGACCTATGTATTTTTCAGCTGTTTTTAAGTTTAAGTCAGATTGCATCACGCGTGATAAGAAGGGGTTTTTAGCGGTGTTTTTTGGCCAAACCCCTTCATTGAGCCCTCCTAGTATGAGTGTATCAAAATTCAACAACCTAGATTCCAACGTACCAAGTATGAAGAGAGTAGATGATTTTTCTATTTTAGGCTTGACGGTTTCTCCATCAATAAGTCTGGTAATGATATCAATCCACTCAATAGCGTTTGCTTTTATACAAGAACCAGTTTCAATAATTTTGCTGAACAACGAAGATAAAGTTTTTCCTTCTTCTTCGAACCACAAATTTGGTAGTTTCCTGTGTTCATCAAGACACACATTTTGCAAGCAAGTCACTGTTAATTTTGTCCAGTCGGATATGCTCAAGTTACCGCAAGTAGAGTTTTTATTTGTTTTATATGTAACCAAAGGTGTTATACACTGTAGGATGTGGTCCACGAGTAAAACAGCTAGTTCTTTATCTTCTTCAGAAAGACGTGATTGCCAATGAGGGACGTGTGTGTTGTTTTTTTGGGTAGCAATTCTATCAAGAACTAGAGATTTTAAGTCCATGATATCATAGGAATTTTTATTTCCTCGAAGTGCAACCAATTCAAGTGCGTTTTTTGCTCTTGATAAATATTTTTCAGGAAATCCAAATTTTGCCAGAGGATGTTTAACTAAAGTAGCAATAGCCATGAAATCATTGAGTTTAAAGATTGCATTTAAAAGCGATGTAAGAATGGAGCTGTGTAATGTAGTTGACAGTGGAATCCCAGCAGAAATATCAATATTTATACCAAAGCGTGTAAGTTCTAATTTTACACGACGGGCGAGGTTTCGATCGGCGGTTATTAAAGCAGATTTTTTTTTATTTTCATCAAGAGACATTCGCAGTGCTATGGCTATAGAAATTGCTTCTTCTCGTTCATTATCTGCTTCAATTAATGCTACATCAGAAAAACATTTTTGAATATTTGGTATTTTATTTTCTAAAATATCTGTATTACGCATATCGGAAGTATCAGGAGGTAAGAATGATTTGGAAATAACCATTGAACGTCCATACATCTCGTTACTAACATTTCCTAAACGTTTGACGTCTTCACGTTTAATATCCAAAAAGTCCAAAAGCTTTGCTAAAGAATATTGTGGATGTGTTGAGTATGTCGTATTTGAACTTGTGATATTGGTAGATTTTTCCGTAATAGTATTCCATATAGCAGTGGGTATATGGCAATCTAGCCCTGGTAAAACTATTGCGCCATTGGGATGATTTGCTACAGTCGACATTAATCTAGCGGTTGCTGGTATAGAACCAGTTGATCCTGCAATAATTATAGGACCTTTTGTCCCTTTCATAAGATGCTCTGCCTCAGCACGCATGAGAGCTATTTGATAGCCGACAGGAGAAGAAGCATTAAGCTCTACAAGCCGTTCTGTCCAATATTTGCTAGCAATTTTTAAAAAATCTGCAGCAAGTAACCACCACATTCCATATTTCTCGTTTTTAAGCGCATGCAAGTCTTCCCATTTTTTTTCTTCTGTTTCGATTATATCAATAATATCTGCTAAATTTTTTGCTAGCCAAATAGCATTAGCAGGACTTATTGGTAGGCTTAATGGTGATTCAGGATAAAGATCTTTGATTATGTCAGGCAACTTATTGCGCCAAATGAGAATTAAGCGTGCTAGTTCTAACAAGCGTTGTATATTAGAGACAGGAGGATTTAGATTATATGATAGAAGAAGATCTGCTGTAAATTTTTCTTCTACAACATCTCCAAGTGATTTGATGATAGGTAGAATTGTAGATTTTTTCCCTGTAATTTCAATAAATTCTGAACGCAGTTCTTGGATTGCACGTTTTGTTGGCACATAAATTGTCACTGAAGCTAACAATAGAGGGTTAAGTGGATCATATCGAAAATTTTCTACTAGTGTCCCATTTAAGAGAGCGGGGATCATCTCTCTAAAAAAAGGAGAAGAAGGTGCAATAGTAAAAACATTCGGTTTCTTATTGTGCATAATCTATATAATTCAGTGAATTATTCTATTGTTGAGATGTGGAGCGATTCATCTGATTAATATGAGATATGATCCATCTTTCAGCTGAAATAGTGGCTTTTCTTCCGGTTTTTCCCTGACTAAGGTGGATATCAATGTATTTTTTTGGAAGCAAACTTCTTCCTATCTCAGGCCATTCAATTATGCATATTCTTTCATTTAAAATTTCATCAAATCCTAACTCAACTACCTCTTGATGACTAGATAATCGATAGAAATCAAAATGAGCTACTGGTATGCTAGCATCATATAGTTGGACTAATGTAAAAGTAGGGCTTAATACTTCTAATGCATCATCATGCATCAGAAAACGTATGATAGAACGTGCTAAGAAACTTTTTCCTGATCCTAAATCTCCTGATAGGGTGAGACAATCTCCAAGCCTGAGTATAGATGCTAAGTGACGACCAAGGCAAATAGTATTTTTTTCATTAGGAATAGGGATCACTGTTAAATGTTTTTCGGAAAAATTCATAGCAATTTTCGTTCTACTCTTTTGAGGGAATTCGGCAATTGATTGTGGTAACTCCTTCATCAGAACTACTAATTGATACATGTCCGCCATGAAGATTGATAAAGCTTTCGACTATAGACAAACCTAATCCTACTCCTCTACGCTGTCCACGATGTGCATTCGAGACAAATCTATTAAATACGCTTTTACACATATCTTCAGGGATACTTGATCCATTATTCTTAACAGAGAAAATAAAATCACCATTGTCGCGAGCAGCTTTTAAAATAACAGTAGATCCTTTAGAAGAGAAATCCATAGCATTGCTGAGGATTTTTGAAAAAATTTGAAGCAATCTCTGCCGATCAGCAACGAAGGATCCTAGTTTACCATCAGAAATAACTTTGATCCTTATATTATTTTCATGCATCTTGGTGGCAATTGATTGCTTTACCTCATTTAAAAGATCATTAAGAACAATAGTGCTGTAATTTAGTTTCATAATCCCAGCATCAACAGTGGCGAGATCAAGGATATCATTAACCAGATTAAGTAAAATTGTTGATGAGGCAGATATATACTCTACGTATTGAGATTGTTTAGAATTCAAGCTGCCTAATTTAGATGTTTTAAGCAAATCAGTAAATCCAATAATATTCGTTAAGGGAGAACGTAACTCGTATGATACGTGTTGGACAAAACTATTTTTGATTTCATCTGCTTTGCGTAGCGCCTCATTCTTCTCTGTTAAAGCTCTCTCTGCCCGAACTGAATCAGTCACATTGACGAAGGTTAACATAGTTTGTGCATTCGGTAATGGAATGATAGAATATTCAAGAACTGAATCTGATAAAAGTTCAAGCGTTCCCTGTAAGGATTTCCTTTCATCATCAAAACTTGTGATGATTGCAGCGAAAAGATCCCAGCCATCTGATTCATTGTAATATCTTGAACATGTAGCTGCAATATTCCGTATATGTGTTCCAGGAGATAATCGATTTTCTTCTGTTTTCCAAAGAGATCTAAAAGCTGGATTTGATAACTTAATTCTACCATCTGGTCCGAAAACTGCGACTCCTTCAGAGAGATGATCGATGGTTTCTCCTTGTACTTTTACGAGGGTATTATATTTTGTTTCTAGATCTACTTGGACTGTCAAATTTTCAAACATCCAAATTGTACCCCCTCGTGGATTAGAGGTAACTATGACGTGCAACGTCTGTCCATTAGGCAAATGCCAAGTGTCTTTATGGGTTTCTGAAGATTTGTAAACAGAAAAAATATTTTCTTTCCAAGTTTTCCAATTGAGCTGTTCTGGCAATTTGTTGGCAGACCTCAAAAATTCGAGAAGTTCATCATTACTTGGATTAGTTGCTAGAAATGCAAGATCTATTTCCCATAATTCCACAAAAGATCGATTGTGAAACTGTAAGTATCGATTTTGATCAAATATGGCTATAGCAACAGTCAAGTTATGGAGTATTTCATATGTATGAGTCAATTGATCATTGACAGTTATTTCTTTGGATACATCAATAGCAATACCAGCTTCTCCGAAAGAATTTAATACTCGCACTATTTTATAAGATTTATTGTTTCCATGTTCCAATGTAGAGACAGTTTCGCAAAAATTTTTTTCTAAAGCACTAGAAGAAATCATTCTCTTTTTAATTTCTTCTTTGAATAGTTTACGACTTTCACCAATTGCTTTTTGAAAGACGATTCCTTCTGTTTCTGTATTCTTTTTATAACTAATATTAGCCCAAAGAATATCCCCTGCTTGATCGCGGTGCCATACTAAGAAATCAAGAGAATCAAACAATACTTTGAAAACCGAAATATGATTACTGAGTTTTTTGCATTTCAAAGTCGTTTCTGCTAATTCAGAGTAGATTCCATCAAGTGATAAAATGCGAAGAAAAGCACAGCTCCCTGATACCCTTCCTTCTATTTTAATTGCGCAATCATTTTGGGTTTCTGCGACAAGATCAAAGCTTTGTCCCTCTTTGCGAAGTTTTTCAGTTGCTTTAGATAGTTTTATATAATGATGAAACTTTAACCAATTTTCAAAAGATAGAAGATCAGTGTCTGTTTGAGGAATGTCTATTCTTTGATGTAATTGTCCAATTATTTCGGGTGTCTCATCTTTTCCATCCCAAACAATGGTGAGACAATTATTCTCCGTTAACAATGAGTGGTATTTTGATAATTGATCGCATATTTCAGAAAGGAACGAGTACGTTTCGTTGACCTTTTTAGCGAGACTGTTTCTTTGTCTAATGAGTAAGATTATGGGAATAATAGTGGTTAAGAGCATTCCAGCTATCGTTCCAAATACTGCTATCTTACAAGAGAACAACGTGCAAATCTCTATTCCTTTTCCAATGCCTATTGTTGCCATGCCTGCCATCATTTTATGGTTAATAATTACTCTTCTAAGAGGCTATTGCAGAGAATATATTATCTTTTTGAGTAGATTGTAGCTTATTTTGATGAAGGAATTTTATTAATTTCAACATTATTGTTATAGTCCCATTCACCGTGCGATTCTTGTACTCTGGTTGGAGTTTTTTGCAACCATCCTAGTGTCTACTATACTTCAAGTTAATTACAAATCAAAATCAGCATTTGGGGGAAGAAGAATAAGAGATATTAGCATAAGTATGTTTTAATTAAATAATTACAAGCAAGTTGCAAAATCAGGTGAGTTTTAAATATGAGATAAGCATGATTATAATTTTGATAATTAACGATGTTGAAGACTATCAAAAACATTTGAGAGTAGAGATTCTTTTGAACTATCATTGATGAACATTTACATTATTAATACATACCAACTAATATTATATTATCATGAAATTGTTATGTAAAAAAATATTGGCTATAATACACAGAGATGCACTATGGATCAGAATAATCAAAGATGGGGTTCGTTGATAGTAGTAAGATAGTCGTGTTGAAGATGACAATATTTTGCTATGTTGAATTTTAAATTAATGGTGGTGAGGGGAGAGGCGTTTTATGGAAAAATTTGATTTGGAGGGATCTTCTCGTGTGTATCGTAATTTGAGCACTAGTAGGTTGTATGAAGAATCCATTCGCCGTGAAAAAACAATTCTCACCTGTGATGGAGCCTTGAGGGCATTAACTGGGCAACATACAGGTCGTTCTGCTTTTGATAAATTTATTGTGCGTGATAGTCATACTGAGAACGATGTGTTTTGGGAGAATAACAAGTATATCTCTCCTGCCGATTTTGATACATTGAAAGCGGATATGTTAGATTATATCAAGGACAAGGACTTATTCTTACAGGATTTAGTAGCTTGTCCCCATACAAAGAATGCGATTTCCGTATGCGTCGTAACGCAATATGCATGGCATTCTTTGTTCATCCGGAATTTATTGAAGCATAAAGAAGATCTTGGTGCTGTGCCCAACATGATGAGTTTACAGGTTGTAGTGTTGCCTGATTTTTCTGCTGATCCGAATAGACATGGATGCTGTTCAGAAACAATCATAGCAGTTGATTTGACCGCAGGCTTGATATTAATAGGGGGCACTTCTTATGCTGGAGAAATAAAAAAATCAGTATTTACTTATCTAAATCATATTTTTCCAGAGCGCGGGATTATGCCAATGCATTGTTCCATTAATATGGACAAAGAAAAGGAAGATGTGGCATTATTTTTTGGTCTTTCTGGCACAGGAAAGACGACTTTATCAGCAAGTGTTGACAGATTCCTTATAGGGGATGATGAACATGGCTGGAGTAAAGAGGGGGTATTTAATTTTGAGGGCGGTTGTTATGCGAAGTCCATTAACCTTTCGAAAGAAACAGAGCCGGAGATTTTTTCTGCCTCTTGTCGTTTTGGAACGGTGCTTGAAAATGTAGTTGTCGATGAATGTGGCATTCCTAATTTTAAAGATTCTTCTGTTACAGAAAATACTCGGGCTGCTTATCCTCTTAATTTTATCCATAATCATGCGCCGCAATCTATAGGCAAGCATCCGAAACATGTGATTATGCTTGCTGCTGATGCATTTGGGGTTTTGCCTCCGGTTGCATATTTGAATCCTGAAAAAGCCGTATATTATTTTCTTTCTGGTTATACTGCTAAAGTGGCTGGGACAGAGAAAGGGGTTTTAAAACCAGAAGCAACTTTTTCAGCGTGTTTTGGAGCTCCGTTTATGCCGAGAGATCCTGTTCAATATGGTAACATCCTCAAAGATTACATTGTCAAATATTGTGTTGATTGTTGGCTTGTTAATACTGGATGGACTGCTGGTTCATATGGCGAGGGTTATCGTATGCCATTAAGTGTGACGCGTGCGTTGTTGAAAGCAATTTTTGATAATTCCATTAAAAGTGTACCATATCGTGTCGATGAGAATTTTGGTTTTTCTGTCCCTTTAGAAGTTAAGGGTGTGGATAGAAAATTGTTAAATCCTCGAGATTCTTGGAATGATGTTGAAGCATATGATCAAAAGATGAGAGAATTATTGTTGATGTTTGAGAATAACGCTGAAAAAAAACAGATAAAAATATGATATAATAACTTTTTGTATATTTCATTTTTTACAAAGCGAAGAGTTGAAAAGTGTTGTGTGTTACACAAATAGTTTTTTTTTAAATCAATTATTTTTTTCAGGAGAATTTAAAGGTCAGAGAATCCTTGTTCTTAGAAATATTTTTTCTTTTTAGATGTCCTTCTGTAAGGGATTATATTTTTTTTATCTTAATGGTTTTTACAGAGTGATCTTCTCCTTTTGATAGGATGAGATCGGCTCGTTTACGCGTTGGTAAAATATTGTGTTGTAAGTTAGGTAAATTTATATTGTTCCACGCTGTTTCCGCAATTTTTAAAGATTGTTCTTCGCTTATTTCTGTGAAGTGATGAAAATAAGATCTTGGATTCAGAAATGCCGTTTCTCGTAGTTTGAGAAAGCGATTGAGATACCATCGGTGGATATCTCTTTTATCAGCGTCTATGTAAATCGAAAAGTCTAAGAAATCGGAGATCATAGGAGTGGCTTTTTGATTATCAGATAAAGAATTTTGTTGTAAGACATTAATTCCTTCAATTAACAGTATATCGGGTTGAATTATTGTGTCGTACTCTCCTTCTAAAATATCGTATTGCGAGTGTGAGTAACGTGGAACAGCAACTTTTTTTTTCCCAGATTTTACATCAGAAAGAAATGTTAAGAGTTTGTTTGAATCATAACTTTCAGGGAATCCTTTGCGTTGCATAAGATTATTTGCTGTAAGCACAGCGTTAGGAAAAAGAAAACCATCTGTAGTGATAAGAGAAACTTTGAAATTAGAAATTTGTTGCAATAAAATACATAGGATGCGAGCGAAGGTAGATTTTCCTACGGCAACGGACCCTGTAATGCCCACAACAAAGGGTATTTTAGATTCTTCTTTAAGGTTCAAAAATTTGTTATATTGATGGCAAGTAATTTTAGCGGAATTTACATTTATCAATAGCAAATGTGATAGGGGGAAGTATATTTTATATATTTCAGTTGAATCAATTGGGCTATCAAAAGAAAGTAATTGATTAGATATTTTTTTGGATAAGATGGATGAAAATTTCGAATGAACTGCCCATTCATGCGATGTAAAAAAATGATAAAAGCAATGGTTTGGCATATTTAAAGATAATCCATTTATAAAATGTATATAATTACTCGTGACTGCATATCTTGAAAAGATTGGGTATATGACCTTTTAAATATATCGTTTTTAATAGGAATTTCATTGATAACTTGACCGCATTTTTATTAAAATAATGTATAATGACATGTACATAAAAATTTTATTTGGATTGCATTTCAGGACACAAATTTATAACGCTATTTTTATCATGCTATTCTATAATAGCAGAAATTTTTTAGTCAAATATGGGATTATGGAGCAATTATGGTTGTAATGGGTGACAAGCATTATGCCGTTAAAATGCATGCTACGACAATTTTGACAGTGCGTAAAGACGGAGTTGTTGTGATTGCTGGTGATGGGCAGGTAAGTCTTGGACAAACTGTGATGAAGGCTAATGCTCGTAAAGTTCGTCGTTTAGGTAAAGGCAACATCATAGCGGGATTTGCGGGTTCTTCTGCAGATGCGTTTACCCTTTTGGAAAGATTAGAAAAAAAACTTGAACAGTATCCAAATCAACTTTTGCGTTCGTCTGTTGAGTTGGCTAAAGATTGGCGTATGGATAAGTATTTGCGCAATCTTGAGGCAATGATACTGATTGCTGATAAGACAATAACGTTGGTTATTACAGGGATGGGAGATGTGCTTGAGCCAGAAAACGGGGTAATGGCAATCGGATCTGGAGGGTCTTATGCTCTTTCAGCGGCTCGTGCCTTGATGAGTACTCAGAACAGTGCGGAGGAAATCGCTCGTAAGGCTATGTCTATTGCTGCTGATATTTGCGTTTATACAAATCATAACATTGTATTAGAGACGTTGAAAGTAGGGGATGAATAGGAAAGATGAAGCTCACATTTAATTTTTCTCCGCGTGAAATTGTTTCTGAACTTGATCGTTATATTATTGGTCAACAAGATGCTAAACGTGCTGTGGCAATAGCGTTGAGAAACCGTTGGCGACGCCAGCAATTGCCAGCAGATTTACGCGACGAATTAATGCCAAAAAATATATTGCTTGTTGGTCCTACTGGTGTTGGGAAAACGGCTATTTCTCGTCGCCTAGCAAGATTGGCAGGAGCCCCTTTTATCAAGGTTGAAGTAACGAAATTTACTGAGATTGGGTATGTTGGGCGTAATGTCGAGCAGATTATACGAGATTTAGTTGATGTTGCAATTAATATAGTTCGTGAAAGTAGACGTGATGAGGTACGAGAACAAGCTAGTATTAATGCAGAAGAAAGAATATTAGATGCTCTTGTTGGAAAGACAGCGACATCTAATACAAGAGAAGTATTTCGCAAGAAATTACGTGACGGGGAAATATCTGACAAGGAAATTGATATAGAGGTAGCAGACACATCTTCTGATATTTCAAACTTTGATATACCGGGAGGGGCTAGTGTAGGGATTCTCAATCTTTCAGAATTATTCTCCAAGGTTATGGGAAGTGGGCGTAAGAAAAAGATACGTATGTCTGTTCAGAAGTGTTATCCAGAGCTTATGCGCGATGAATCTGATCGATTAATCGATATGGATACAGTCCATAGAGATAGTATCCAAATGGTTGAAAATTATGGAATTGTTTTTTTAGATGAATTTGATAAAATAGTCGCGCGTGACTCAGGGAATGGAATAGGTGTTTCTCGTGAGGGAGTGCAGCGTGATCTTTTGCCGTTAGTAGAGGGATCTTCTGTCTCAACAAAATATGGATCCATTAATACGGACCATATTCTTTTTATTGCATCCGGAGCGTTCCATGTCTCTAGGCCAGCTGATCTTTTGCCTGAGATTCAGGGAAGATTTCCAGTGCGTGTCCATCTGAAATCCTTAAATAAAAGTGATTTTAGATTGATTTTAACGGATACGGAATCAAATCTTATACTCCAGTATAAAGAGTTGATGAAAACAGAAGGTATAATTCTAGATTTTACAGAGGATTCAATAGATGCGCTTGCTGATGTCGCGGTGAATTTGAATAGCACTGTTGGCGATATAGGAGCTCGCCGTTTGCAAACAGTGATGGAGCGGGTTTTAGAGGATATATCTTTTTCTGCTTCGGATCTGCAAGAAAAAACCGTTGTGATTGATGCTGAATACGTGCGTTTGCATATAGGAGATTTTCCATCTGAAACGGACATGTACCATTTTATTTTATAGGTCTGTCTTCCTGCTTTGAGTATTATTGGTTGGAGTATTTTTTTTGAGTAATTTTGGTTGACTTGGTTATGTGATCTGTTTAGTACTGGTGACGTTATTTGAGAATAGAATAGAGAGAAGAAAGGGAGACGTGGACGGCGGTTTTTTTTATTTTTGTAATTATGTTATTAATTACGATGTGAGAGGTTCGTTGTTCATGTTTTTCTGTTGTTATGACGTTGGAAGATG
Organism: Candidatus Liberibacter asiaticus; assembly: GCF_000590865.3. Classification (NCBI taxonomy): domain Bacteria; kingdom Pseudomonadati; phylum Pseudomonadota; class Alphaproteobacteria; order Hyphomicrobiales; family Rhizobiaceae; genus Liberibacter; species Candidatus Liberibacter asiaticus. The sequence continues at coordinate 412,152 of NZ_CP010804.2, read as the reverse complement.
TTTGTAGCATTGGATTTTACATGGCAGTGCCTTTGGCAAGAACATGAGAGTTTGATCCTGGCTCAGAACGAACGCTGGCGGCAGGCCTAACACATGCAAGTCGAGCGCGTATGCGAATACGAGCGGCAGACGGGTGAGTAACGCGTAGGAATCTACCTTTTTCTACGGGATAACGCATGGAAACGTGTGCTAATACCGTATACGCCCTATTGGGGGAAAGATTTTATTGGAGAGAGATGAGCCTGCGTTGGATTAGCTAGTTGGTAGGGTAAGAGCCTACCAAGGCTACGATCTATAGCTGGTCTGAGAGGACGATCAGCCACACTGGGACTGAGACACGGCCCAGACTCCTACGGGAGGCAGCAGTGGGGAATATTGGACAATGGGGGCAACCCTGATCCAGCCATGCCGCGTGAGTGAAGAAGGCCTTAGGGTTGTAAAGCTCTTTCGCCGGAGAAGATAATGACGGTATTCGGAGAAGAAGCCCCGGCTAACTTCGTGCCAGCAGCCGCGGTAATACGAAGGGGGCGAGCGTTGTTCGGAATAACTGGGCGTAAAGGGCGCGTAGGCGGGCGATTAAGTTAGAGGTGAAATCCCAGGGCTCAACCTTGGAACTGCCTTTAATACTGGTTGTCTAGAGTTTAGGAGAGGTGAGTGGAATTCCGAGTGTAGAGGTGAAATTCGTAGATATTCGGAGGAACACCGGTGGCGAAGGCGGCTCACTGGCCTGATACTGACGCTGAGGCGCGAAAGCGTGGGGAGCAAACAGGATTAGATACCCTGGTAGTCCACGCCGTAAACGATGAGTGCTAGCTGTTGGGTGGTTTACCATTCAGTGGCGCAGCTAACGCATTAAGCACTCCGCCTGGGGAGTACGGTCGCAAGATTAAAACTCAAAGGAATTGACGGGGGCCCGCACAAGCGGTGGAGCATGTGGTTTAATTCGATGCAACGCGCAGAACCTTACCAGCCCTTGACATGTATAGGACGATATCAGAGATGGTATTTTCTTTTCGGAGACCTTTACACAGGTGCTGCATGGCTGTCGTCAGCTCGTGTCGTGAGATGTTGGGTTAAGTCCCGCAACGAGCGCAACCCCTGCCTCTAGTTGCCATCAAGTTTAGGTTTTTACCTAGATGTTGGGTACTTTATAGGGACTGCCGGTGATAAGCCGGAGGAAGGTGGGGATGACGTCAAGTCCTCATGGCCCTTATGGGCTGGGCTACACACGTGCTACAATGGTGGTTACAATGGGTTGCGAAGTCGCGAGGCGGAGCTAATCCCCAAAAGCCATCTCAGTTCGGATTGCACTCTGCAACTCGAGTGCATGAAGTCGGAATCGCTAGTAATCGCGGATCAGCATGCCGCGGTGAATACGTTCTCGGGCCTTGTACACACCGCCCGTCACACCATGGGAGTTGGTTTTGCCTGAAGACGGTGTGCTAACCGCAAGGAGGCAGCCGGCCACGGTAGGGTCAGCGACTGGGGTGAAGTCGTAACAAGGTAGCCGTAGGGGAACCTGCGGCTGGATCACCTCCTTTCTAAGGAAGATGTTGAGTATCATTGAATTTATTGAGTGATCTGAACGTTTTTTGAAGATTAAAGCTTTTAATTAAGCTTGATATAAATTTGCTGTTGTGAAGCAGCGTTTTTAAAAGGATCGCCGTCCATGTTTCTCTTTCTTTTCGGATTTTTTGCGATGATGGGGGGTCGTTAATATTTGGTTTTGAGGGCCCGTAGCTCAGGTGGTTAGAGTGCACCCCTGATAAGGGTGAGGTCGGTAGTTCAAATCTACCTGGGCCCACCACTTTTTGTTCAGGGGGCCGTAGCTCAGTCGGTAGAGCGCCTGCTTTGCAAGCAGGATGCCAGCGGTTCGATTCCGCTCGGCTCCACCATTGGCGTAATTATGGAATTTTGTTCTGATTTTTTGGAGCAAGAGTTTTTTGAAAATTGAATAGAAGATATATTTTTTTGTATTTTTTATGTTGGCATTGTATGCGACATATAAGATACCGGCGTTGTTAACCGCACGTTGAGAATTTATCTCAGGAAATTGGTCTATTGAAGAAGCATAAGGATATTATGTTTTTTTAATTATAAAGAGTTTGCAAAGAACTTTATGACGATTGACAATGAGAGTAATCAAGCGCGA